>DVGP01000185.1 GCA_018712665.1 Candidatus Pelethomonas intestinigallinarum
CGGGATCAGAGGTGTGCCATGAACAACTTTCTCTTTGAAAACGGGACCAGGTTCCTCTTCGGGGGCGGCTGTGTGAAGGAATATCTGGCCAGCTTTTTGACGGGATACGGTCCCAGTGTGCTGCTGGTGAGGGAGGAAGGGGACAGCCGCTCCGGTGCGGTGGATGAGGTGCGGGACATTCTGCGCCGGAGCGGAAAGCAGGTGGCGGAGTGCGCTGTGGGGCCGTTCTGTCCCCGGTATGAACAGGTCCGGCAGGCAGCCCGCCTGTGCCGGGAGCGCCGTGTGGATCTGATTTTAGGGGTGGGCGGCTCCGCCGTGCTGGACGGCTGCAAGGCCGCCGCCTTGGCAGCGGTGTGCCGGGGAGAGCTTTGGGAAAATTACGGCGCGCTGCAGGGCGTAGTGGATGTGCCGCCCCTTTCGGTAGGCTTTGTGGCCTCTCATCTGGAGGTTGGGGCCGTCAACGGCGCGGCGGGCCTGATCTATGAAAACCAGTGCGTCTGGCGGGACTATCCCCCTTGTGACCCCTGCTTTGCCCTGCTGGACCCGGCCTGCACCCAAGAGCTGTCCCGCCGGGAACTCATTTTCCAAGGCTTTTCCGCCCTGGCTGGGGCGCTGGAGGAATACCTGCCCCCGGCGGATGGAATGGCAGTTTCCCGGGAGCTGTTGGGAGCCTTGATGCGTGGAATGCTCCATGACCTGCGTACCTGCCGGAATGACCTCCGTGACGAGGACGCTCGCAGCAACCTGATGTGGCGGTGCGCCCTGTGGGGAAGCCGGTTCTTCCAGCTGGGGCGGAGGTTCTCCTTCCCAGCACTGCCGGTGCGGGAGGCGGCGCTCCTCTCGGCATCTGACTGGGGGGAATACGCCGGGGCGCTGTCCGTTCTTCTGCTGGCCCGTTTCCGCCAAGCGGTGGAACAGCAGTCCGCCGCGCTGGCCCAGCTGGCCAGATGCCTCTGGGCGCTCCCAGTCCAGGGCCGGACGGAGGCCCAGCTGTCCCACGACAGCGTGAGAGCCCTGGAGGCGCTCACAAAGGAGTTGGGACTTCCCACAGAGACAAAACAGTTGGGCGGGACAGTCCAAAAGCGGCTGGAGAGGGTTTCCTCTGATCCAAACCTTTTGGTATATACTGCGTAACGAATCGGAACTTCCGCAGAGCACGGATCTGCATTATCATCATTCCTGTAAGAATGACACCTGCAAGGAGGCATTTGACGATGAATACGCGTGTACTGGGCGCTGATCTGGAGGTATCCGCCATTGGGCTTGGGTGCATGGGCTTCAGCCACGCCTACGGGGCGCCCACGGAGAAAAGTGAAGCGATCCGCTCCATTCGAGCCGCCTATGACATGGGCTACACCCTGTTCGATACCGCCGAGACCTACGGCACCGCCGCCGACCCCCATGAGAATGAGAAGCTGGTGGGGGAGGCCCTGAAGGATATCCGAGATCATGTCCAGATCGTCACCAAGTTCGGCACTCGCTTTGACGAGACCAGCACGGCGGTGAACAAGCCCCTGATCCCGGACTCCCGGCCGGAGACCATCCGGGCCTCGGTGGAGGGCTCCCTCCGGCGGCTGGGCACCGACCACATCGACCTGTACTTCCAGCACCGCATGGACCCCGGCGTGGAGCCCGAGACGGTGGCCCAGGTGATGGCCGATCTGATCCGGGAGGGCAAGATCACCCACTGGGGCGTTTCCGAGGCAAACGGGGATTACCTGCGCCGGGCCCACGCGGTGTGTCCGGTGACGGCGGTGCAGAACCGCTACTCTATGATGGCCCGATGGCATGAGGCCCTGTTCCCGGTGCTGGAGGAGCTGAACGTGGGCTTTGTGGCATTCTCCCCCATGGCGAACGGCCTGCTGACCGGAGCCTATGGGGAGGGGGCCCGATTTGACGCCAAGCTGGACTACCGCAGCGCCATGCCCCAGTTCACCCCGGAGGCGGTGGAGCAGAACCGGGCGCTGCTGGCGCTGCTGCGGGACCTAGCGGAACGCAAGCACGCCACGCCGGCGCAGATCTCTTTGGCCTGGATGCTGTGCAAGAAACCATACATTGTCCCCATTCCCGGCAGCCGGAAGGTGGAGCGGATGCGTGAGAACTCCGGTGCGGCGGAAGTGGTCCTCTCCCGCGAGGAAGTGGAGACGATAGACAAGACCCTGGACGCCACCCCCATGTCCGCCGTGTTCGGCGGCACCCAAACACTCCCCCGGTGAGCCGGGGCGGGAACATATTACAATAGGAAAGGATCGAATGACAATGAAAATCACTTGGAAAAAGCTGCTCACCTTGTCCCTGGCGGCAGTAATGGCCCTGTCTCTGGCCGCCTGCGGCGGAAATGACAGCTCCGCAGATGACCAGAGCGCCAATCAGACCCAGGAGGAAGCGGCGCCTCCTGCGGACACAGAGGAGAACACCGCTGCTCCGGAATCCTCCGGCGATGGAGCCGCGGCGGCAGACGGCAATGTGCTGGTGGTGTATTACTCTGCCTCCGGCAATACGGAGACTGCGGCGAACTACATCGCCCAGGCCACCGGGGGAGACATCTTCGAAATTACCCCGGTGGAGCCCTATACTTCCGATGACCTGAACTGGACAGATGACAACAGCCGGGTTAGCTGGGAGCATGAGGACGAGTCCCTGCGGGACGTGGAGCTGACCACCACGGAGGTGGAGAACTGGGACAGCTATGACACGGTATTCATCGGCTACCCCATCTGGTGGGGCATCGCTGCCTGGCCGGTGGACGGCTTTGTGGAGGCCAATGACTTCAGCGGCAAGACGGTCATCCCCTTCTGCACCTCCTCCAGCTCCGGCCTGGGCCAGAGCGGAGAACTGCTGGCCCAGCTGGCCGGCACCGGCGACTGGCAGGAGGGACAGCGGTTCCGCTCCAGCGCCAGTCAGGAGGATGTAAACGAGTGGGTGGACAGCCTGGGGCTGTCCGCGGCGTAAGAAAGCGGCAGGGAGCCGGAGCGACCGGCTCCGGCTCCCTCCGGTTGATAAGTTGAGTATGAGAAAGGAAAGAGAGAGCCATGTCCAAGAAAGTTTTGATTTTATCCGCCAGTCCCCGGAAGGGGGGCAACTCGGACCTGCTGTGTGGCCAGTTCGCCAAGGGCGCGGAGGAGGCCGGGCACCAGGTTGAGAAAATCCGGGTTCAGGAGAAGAAAATTGCTCCCTGCCTGGCCTGCTACGGCTGCCGGGGCACCGGCATCTGTGTTCAGAGGGATGACATGGCGGCCATTCTGGACAAGATGGTGACGGCTGACGTGCTGGTGCTGGCCACTCCGGTGTACTTCTACTCCATGGACGGTCAGCTGAAGACCCTGATTGACCGCACGCTGCCCCGGTACACGGAGATCCGGGACAAGGAGGTCTACCTCATCGCCACCGCCGCCGCGGGCCGGGGAGCCATGGAGCGCACCGTGGATGCCATGCGGGGTTTCACCGACTGTTTGCCCGGCGCCCAGGTGAAGGGTGTCATCTACGGCTCCGGCGTGTATCAGAAGGGAGAGGTCATGGACACCAAAGCGTTCCAGGAGGCCTACCAGCTGGGTAAGAAAGTCTAAGCGAGAAAGAAGGCTGCCCGGCTCTAAGAATCCGGAGCACATCCGGGTGAATCTGGACTTGTTCGACTTCGCCCTCACTGATGAGGAGATGGCGAGGATCGCCGCCATGGATCAGCGGAAGCGGTACTACCACAGCACCCCGGAGACGCTCAAGAAATATGCCGAAATCGTCCCTGACGTGGACGGTCAGAAGTGATAACAGAACAGGAGGAAGCACAAGATGGATAAAGTGACCGCGGGCAGAGACGCCATGAACGAGTTCGCGCCGAAGTTTGCGCAGTTGAACGACGACGTGCTGTTTGGCGAAGTTTGGTCCCGGGAGAACGAACTCTCTCCCCGGGACCGGAGCCTGATCACCGTAGCTGCCCTGATGGCCAGCGGGATTCTGGATACCTCGCTGCTGCACCACATCCAGCGGGCAAAGGCCAACGGCGTCACAGCCCTGGAGATGTCCGAGGCGCTGACCCAGCTGGCCTTCTATGCGGGCTGGCCCAAGGCCTGGGCGGCGCTGCGGATGGCAAAAGAGGTCTACGGGACTGACAGAGCATAAATCCCGATCAAAGGAGGATCTTCGATGAAAACATGTAAACGCTTTGGGGCATTGCTGCTGGCTCTGATCCTGACGCTCAGCCTCAGTGTCACGGCCTATGCGGCTGTGGAGGACACCGGCTTTTCCGACGTGGCAGCGGACGCCTGGTATGCGGATGCGGTGACCTATGTCCGAGACAACGGTCTGATGAGCGGCACTTCGGATACGACCTTTACTCCCGGCGGGACCATGACCCGCGGGATGCTGGTCACCACCCTGTACCGCATGGCCGGTTCTCCCTCGCTGGAAAATGAGGATCTGGGTTATCCCTTTGCTGATGTGCCGGGAGACGCCTGGTACGCCGACGGGGTCTACTGGGCCCGGCTGGCCGGCGTGGTCGGCGGGTACTCAGAGGACCAGTTCGGCCCCGATGACCCCGTAACAAGAGAGCAAATCGCCGCCATTCTCTGGCGGTACGCGGGAAGTCCGGCAGCGGAGTCCGGCACGGACTTTGCCGACGAGGGCAGCATTTCCGCCTATGCCGCCCAGGCGGTGGACTGGGCTCGTACCAATGGGATCGTCAACGGCGTGG
>DVGP01000186.1 GCA_018712665.1 Candidatus Pelethomonas intestinigallinarum
GGATTTCGCGCTGGAGTATGACCATCTCTCCTTTGCGGAGGAATACGCCGACGCGATCTATCCCTACTGTGGGCAGTTTGCGGACTACGACGGCGACGCGGAGGAGATCGTCTTTTACGAGTATCCCGGCGCGCCGGAGAGCAAGGACGTCCGGGAGGCCGCCTGGGCCCTGGACGAGCTCACCGGCCAGGCCGGGGACAGCTATATCCAGTCCATCTTTGTGGATGAGGATGGCCGCACCTGGGGCTATGTGGGCTACCTCTACGGCCGGATCAACGGCTGGTTCTGCCTGGATGAGCCCGGCGGGACGGACTTCCCCGTCCGGGAGGTGGAGGTTCCGGAGCTGATCCCCGCCCAGACGCCCCGCCTTCCCGCCATGGCTTACGTGCCCTACGCCCTGGTGGCGGCGGTGGTGATCGTCACCGCAGTTCTTTTGGCTGTGTTCTTTCGCAAAAAGCGCGGACGCTGAAACATCGAAAATACAGCACCCCGCCGGGATACATCTCCCGGCGGGGCGTTGTATAGGCCGGCCTGTCCGAACCTGGCAAAACGGAGTTTTGCCATAAAAGTTCTAAGTGCCCTGCGGGTATTTGATACTTTTCTTTCAAGAAAAGTATGTAGATCTATTCCTCCCAGGCGACGCGCTCCACGGCTGGGAACCAGCGGCGGACCTCCCGCTCCGCGGCTTTTTTCTCCCTGGCCTTCAGGGCGCGGAAGGGGGTGACGGCGCAGGTCTTGCCGGACACCTTCCATTGCCCGGCGGCCTGACCCTCCAGCAGGAGGCAGGGCAGGACGATGCCGGAGCGGTTGAAGATTCCCCGTAGGTGCTCCTGGGGGAGGAATACGCTCTCCTTTTTCTCGTAGCCCAGCATCAGCTGGTCGAAGCCCGCCAGGAGGACGCAGTCCGGTACGTCGGGAAAATCCCGCCGGCCGTCGTCGAGAAAGAAGCAGTCCCGGCCCTCCCAGGAGGCCCTTTCCACCGGCAGCTCGTCCAGCCAGGCGCGGACCTGCTTCTGGGATGTGTGGAAGTAGTAGGCGGCGTCCCGGACCGTGGCGGGGCCGAAGTGGGCAAAGTACCGCCGGGCCAGCTCCAGCTCCGCTGCCTCCCGGTCCATGGGGATGAAGGGCGGGCAGCGGCGGAAAACCTTCTCCTCCCGGGGCTGGTAGCAGATCATCCCCGCCTCTGCCATGGCCCGGAGGAGGCCGCCCCAGCCGTTGAAGAGACCCTCCTCCTCCCTGTCCGTCATCCCCGCCCGGCGGCAGAGGAGCCGCAGGTCCTCCCGGGCGCCGTCCCCGCTGTCGATGCCCTCCAGGATCACCTGGGCGAAATACCGCTTCCGGGCTTCGTCCGCAAACTGGTCGTCGGCAAACCGGTCCACGTCCCGGAGGAAGTGTCCCCGGTCCCGGTGTAGGAACAGGGGCAGGTCCGCCTCACGGAACAGGTGCATGGTGCCCCGGACGGTCCAGCTCTTTACCAGGCCACGGCTCCAGTCCGGACCCAGGGAAGAGCGGCACCGGGTGGCCATGCCGTGGCGGGTGTAGGAAAAAAACTGGGCCTGGAGGCCGTTTAAGTCCCGGCACACGGCCTCCGGGTCCGCCGGGGCGGTGAGACGCTGTCGGGCCAGGATTATCTGGCGGCGCTGGCGGCTGTCCATGGGCGCACCTCCTTTTTTCCCATCCTACCACGTCCCCGGCGGGGCCGTCAACGCCGGGAACGCGGGAAATTCCCCTCTTCACAAGGGGAAATGCCGGGTGTATAATATTGAGACACAGAGTACAGCTTGAGAGCCGCCGTTCCGGCGGTGGGAAAGGAGTGTCTCAAGGTTGAGCCATCAGCCGCGGAGCCGGGAGGAAAAGCAGCAGCTCTCCATGATCGAGGGTTCCATCTGGCGGTCCATGATCGCTTTCGCCGTCCCCATTTTCCTAGGCAACCTCTTCCAGCAGTTCTACAACGCCGCCGACGCCCTCATCGTCGGCAACTTCATCGGCAAGGAGGCCCTGGCCGCCGTCAGCTCCTCCAGCAACCTGATCTTCATGTTCACCGGCTTCCTCAACGGCGTGGCCATGGGCGCCGGCGTGCTGATCGCCCGGTTCTACGGGGCAAAAAGCTATGACCGGCTGCGGACCGCCGTTCACACGGCCCTGACCTTCGGCTTCATCGCCGGGGTGATCCTCTCCGTCATCGGCGTGGTCCTCTCCCCCCAGATCCTGCGGTGGATGGGAACGCCGGAGAACGTGCTGCCCAGCTCCATCGACTACTTCCGCACCTACTTTTACGGCAGCACAGCGGTGTTTATCTACAATATCGCCACCGGCGTGCTCCAGGCGGTGGGGGACAGCCGCCGGCCTCTGTATTACCTGGTCACAGCCTCCGCCGTCAACGTGGCGCTGGACCTGCTGTTCGTGGCGGTGTTCCACTGGGGGGTGGGCTCCGCCGCCGCGGCCACGGTGATCTCCCAGGTGGTCTCCATGGTACTGGTTCTGTGCCGCCTCCTCCGACCCGGCCAGGTCTACCAGGTCCAGGTCAGGCGCCTGGGGATCGAAAAGGACACCCTCAAGCAGATCATTCGCTTCGGCCTGCCCTCCGGTATCCAGAACTCCGTCATCAGCCTGGCCAACGTCATCGTTCAGAGCAACATCAACGCCTTCGGAGACAACGCCATGGCGGGCTGCGGCTCCTACTCCCGGATCGAGGGCTTCGCCTTCCTCCCTGTCACCTGCTTCTCCATGGCTCTGGCCACCTTTGTCAGCCAGAACCTGGGGGCCCGGCAGGTGGACCGGGTGAAGGAGGGAGCACGGTTCGGCATCCTGTGCTCCACCATCCTGGCGGAGGTCATCGGCCTGGTGATCTGGCTGGGGGCCCCGCAGCTCATCGGCCTGTTCAACAGCGACCCGGAGGTGCTGGCCTACGGGGTGCGCCAGGCCAGGACCATCGCCTTTTTTTACTGCTTTCTGGCTTTTGACCACTGCAGCGCCGGCATCCTCCGGGGCGCGGGCCGGGCCACGGTGCCCATGCTCATCATGCTGGTGTGCTGGTGCCTGATCCGGGTGGCCTACATCTCCGCCATGGTCCCGATTGTCGGGGACATTCTGGTGGTATTCACCGCCTATCCCGTCACCTGGGTTCTGGCCGCGGTGTGCTTTGTGATTTACCTGCTGAAGGTGGACTGGCTCCAGAGCGCGGACCGCCAGCTGGCGGGGCTGGGGATGGAGTAAGTCCTCTGCGCGGAAATGCGCATGAAGTTTCGCACATGTGGGCCGTCCCTGGCCCACGTTCTGAAATTCCAAGCCGTACCGTCAGAGACGGCACAGAGCGCTTTTGCTGTGTTTTTGCATAGCAAATAGGGAGCGCGCCGGTCTTCTTTGACCGGCGCGCTCCCCGCGCTTTTCGTCGGATTCCGCTCCGGCGCGTGCCGGTCAGGAGATGAAGCGGCTGGAGGCATAGCCCATATACTGGCCATAGCGGACCACATACCAGTCCTCGTACTGGCCGTAGACGGTGACGGTGGCGCCGTCGGGGATGCTGGCGATCACCGGGGCGGTCATGGACGGACGGCTGCGGAGGTTCAGGGTCCCGCCGCCGGCTTGGACGGAGGCCTGCCAGGGGTCTGTGGGCCAGATGAAGGGGATGTCGAAGAAGTCCGTCAGGCTCAGCACCAGATTTTGGGCGATCCGCGGGATGTTGTTCTCGATCCACCGGGCGTCCTCGTAGTTGTCGTGGTACCCGATCTCCAGCAGCACAGAGGGGAACTTGGGGTCCCGGACCTCCCCCAGATTGGTGGTGGTGCGGGTGACCACCTTGTCCGGCAGGGGGTAGATGGTCCGCAGATTGTTCACAAAGATCTGCGCCGCCCGCTGTCCCTGGGTGCTGCCCGGGTAGTAGAAGGCGATGATCCCCCGGTTTTCGCCGTAGTTTCCCTCCCCGGAGGCGTTGGAGTGGAGGGCCAGATAGAAGTCGTACCAGCCCTGGTTGGCCTGCCGGATGGAGCTGCCGGCGGTCATGTCCGGCGTGTTGCGGGTGTAGCGGATGCCGCAGCTGTTGAGATAGGGCACCATGGCGTCCGCCAGACGGTTCATCCAGTACTCCTCGCTGCCGGAGCCGGTGACATACAGATTGCTCTCCTGGGTGGAGGGGCTGAGATAGATGATGGGCATGGCGATACCTCCTTTTTGCCATTCTATGCCGGGGCGCACACCGGTGTGTTCCCCGGCCGCGCGGAGGACGCGCGGGAAGCCGGCATGTCCCGCGGTAGAGAGGGCCGCAAGCTCTTGTTGAGTTTGGAGAAATTTTTATTTCTTTTTCGGCAGATTTTTCTCTTGTTTTTTTGTATATTTTATACTAAAATTATGAAGTCTTGAGTGGGCGGCCACAGGCCGCCGATTCAAAATGCTTCAAAAAGGAGAATTGTTATGAAAAGAACTCTTGCAATGTTCCTGGCGCTGATCCTGGCTCTCAGCCTGGTTGCCTGCGGCGGGAACAACACCACCGGCAACGACACCGCCGGGAACAACACCACTGCCAACGACACCACCGGAAATGACGCCGCCACCGACGACACCGCCGGCGGCGAGGCTTCCACCGTGGCCAACGCGGACAAGCCCCTGGTCTGGTTCAACCGCCAGCCCTCCAACAGCTCCACCGGCGAGCTGGACATGGCCGCTCTGAGCTTCAACGAGGATACATACTACGTTGGCTTCGACGCCAACCAGGGCGCTGAGCTCCAGGGCCAGATGATCCGCGACTACATCGAGGCCAACATCGACGACATCGACCGCAACGGCGACGGCGTCATCGGCTACGTGCTGGCCATCGGCGACATCGGCCACAACGACTCCATCGCCCGTACCCGCGGCGTCCGTGCCGCTCTGGGCACCGGCGTTGAGGTGGACGGCGCCATCAACAGCGATCCTGTGGGCACCAACACCGACGGCTCCTCCACCATCGTGCAGGACGGCACCCTGGAGATCAACGGCACCACCTACACCGTCCGTGAGCTGGCCTCTCAGGAGATGAAGAACTCCTCCGGCGCCACTTGGGACGCCGCCACCGCCGGCAACGCCATCAACACCTGGTCCGCCTCCTTCGGCGATCAGATCGACGTGATCGCCTCCAACAACGACGGCATGGGCATGGCTATGTTCAACGCCTGGTCCAGCGCCAACAGCGTCCCCACCTTCGGCTATGACGCCAACTCCGACGCTGTGGCCGCCATCGCCGACGGTTACGGCGGAACCATCAGCCAGCACGCCGATGTTCAGGCCTACCTGACCCTCCGTGTGCTGCGCAACGCCCTGGACGGCGTGGACATTGACACCGGTATCGGCACCGAGGACGACGCCGGCAACGTGCTCAGCGACGACGTGTTCTACTATGACGAGGCCTCCCGTTCCTACTACGCCCTGAACGTGGCCGTCACCGCGGAGAACTACGAGGACTTCCTGGACTCCACCGTGACCTACGCCCCCGTCTCCAACCAGCTGGACGCCACCGCCCACCCCACCAAGAACGTGTGGCTGAACATCTACAACGCCGCTGATAACTTCCTCAGCGCCACCTATCAGCCCCTGCTGGAGAAGTACGACGACCTGCTGAACCTGAATGTCGACTACATCGGCGGC
Source organism: Candidatus Pelethomonas intestinigallinarum (assembly GCA_018712665.1). Taxonomy (GTDB): domain Bacteria; phylum Bacillota; class Clostridia; order Oscillospirales; family Oscillospiraceae; genus Pelethomonas; species Pelethomonas intestinigallinarum. Next base: position 5,620 of record DVGP01000186.1, read on the forward strand.
GACGGCCAGACCGAGGCCAACATCACCAACCGTCTGGGCAACCCCGATCAGTACGACGCCTTCGCCATCAACATGGTGAAGACCGACAACGCTGCCGCTTACACCGGCCTGCTCAGCCAGTGATTTGACTGCTCTCAGTCGGCGGATCCTGGATCCGCCGGCTGAGGCGCAGCGGTGAGATATTAGGGAGAAGGAGTTCTTCGTTGGGGAGAAATGGTCTCTCCGTTCGGTGGAATGAATTCTCCCTAATATCAATTTTCCCGGGGGACGCCGCGCCCTCACGGCGCGGCGCGGAACCGGACCCACTGGACCCTGTTTGAAAGATGTCAAACGCCTCCAGGCCCCTTTCCAATTTTCAAACAGGGCCCAGGCAGAAGCGGGAAGATTCTGATCGAGCTGAAACAACTAACATGGAAACAGGAGTAACAAGAATGGCAGAAACGAAAGACAATGTCGTCCTGTCGATCCGCGGTATGAGCAAGTCTTTCGGCCGGAACCGGGTGCTTGACCATATCAACCTGGATGTGAAGCGCGGCACGGTCATGGGGCTGATGGGCGAAAACGGCGCCGGCAAGTCCACCATGATGAAGTGCCTGTTCGGCACCTACCAGAAGGATGAGGGAAAGATCTACTTAAACGGAAAGGAGATCAGCTTCTCCGGCCCGAAGGACGCCCTGGAGAACGGGATCGCCATGGTCCACCAGGAGCTGAACCAGTGCCTGGAGCGGAACGTGGTGGACAACCTGTTCCTGGGGCGCTACCTCACCAACTCCGTTGGGGTCGTTGACGAGGGCGAAATGAAAAAGAAGGCCTCCGAGCTGTTCCGCAAGCTCGGCATGACCGTGAACCTGAACCAGCCCATGCGGAATATGTCCGTGTCCCAGCGGCAGATGTGCGAGATCGCCAAGGCCATCTCCTACAACGCACAGGTGATCGTTCTGGACGAGCCCACCTCCTCCCTGACGGTCCAGGAGGTGAACAAGCTCTTTGAAATGATGCGGATGCTGAAGGAGCAGGGCATCTCGCTGATCTACATCTCCCACAAGATGGACGAGATCTTCGAGATCTGCGACGAGATCTCGGTCCTCCGGGACGGCAAGCTGGTCATGACAAAGACGGCCAAGGACACCAGCATGAACGAGCTGATCACCGCCATGGTGGGCCGTTCCCTGGAGAGCCGCTTCCCGCCGGTGGACAACACGCCGGGGGACACCATCCTGTCCATCCAGCACCTGTCCACCAAGTACGCGCCCCACCTCCAGGATATTTCCTTTGACGTGCGGGAGGGCGAGATCTTCGGCCTGTACGGCCTGGTGGGCGCCGGACGGACGGAGCTGCTGGAGACGATCTTCGGCGTCCGGACCCGGGCGGCGGGCCGGGTGTATTTCAAGGACCGGCTCATGAATTTCAACAGCGCCAAGGAGGCCATTGAGCACGGCTTCGCCCTCATCACCGAGGAGCGCAAGGCCAACGGCCTGTTCTTGAAGTGCGACCTGACCTTCAACACCACCATCGCCAATCTGGACCAGTACAAGTCCGGCGTGGCCCTGTCCAACCAGAAGATGGTGAAGGCCACCAACAAGGAGATCAAGATCATGCATACCAAGTGCATGGGCCCCGACGACATGATCTCCAGCCTCTCCGGCGGCAACCAGCAGAAGGTCATCTTCGGCAAGTGGCTGGAGCGTGAGCCCCAGGTATTCATGATGGACGAGCCCACCCGCGGCATCGACGTGGGCGCCAAGTATGAGATCTACGAGCTGATCATCAACATGGCCAAGCAGGGCAAGACGATCATCGTCGTCTCCTCCGAGATGCCGGAGATCCTCGGCATCACCAATCGAATCGGCGTAATGTCCAACGGCTACCTCTCCGGGATCGTGAACACAAAGGAGACCAACCAGGAGGAGCTCTTGCGACTGAGTGCAAAATACCTATAACGGGAGAAATTGCAAATGGGAAATACAAAGATTCTTACGGCTGATCAGGAGAGCCATCTCCGCCAGCCGATCGACGCGTATGTGGGAGATATTCAGGCAAAGATCGACGCCCTGCGGGCGGAGGGCACCGACAAGGTCCTCGACATCCAGAGCAGCATCGACAGCCTGAAGAGAGACCGCATCTATACCCAGCAGGAAAAGGCCGCCCGGCTCACCCAGCTGAAGGCTGAGCTGCAGAAGGCCAAGTCGGTGGAGGCCAGCCACAAGGATGAGGTGGCCAAGCTCATCGCCGACGCCGAGAACTATCTCAACGCCCACTTTGACAAGGAGTACTTCCAGCCGGTGGCCGCCAGCTGTGTTGAGGAAAAAGCCGCCGCCCAGGAGAAGTACAAGAGCACGGTGGCCCAGCTCAACAAGGAGCACCAGGAGACCCTGGCCAAGCTCAGCGACCAGAAGGAGATCAAGGACGAGAAGTACGTCCAGAAGAACCGGCTGTTCGACGCCAAGATGCAGCTGGCCAAGGACCTGCAGGCGGTGAAGGACCGCCGGCACGCCGCCTATGACCACAAGTATCACCTCATCGACATGCTCCGCATGTCCAAGTTCACCTTCGGCCAGTCTATGGCCCAGCGGCTGGAGAACTACCGCTACACCTTCAACCGCCGGGACTTCCTCCTCCGCAACGGCCTGTACCTGGCCATCATCGTTATCTTCATCGCCCTGTGCATCATCACTCCCATCGTCAAGGGCACTCCCCTGCTGACGGTGAACAATATCCTGAACATCCTCCAGCAGGCCTCCCCCAGAATGTTCCTGGCTCTGGGCGTGGCGGGGCTGATCCTGCTGGCCGGTACGGATCTGTCCATCGGCCGTATGGTGGGTATGGGCATGACCGCCGCCACCATCGTGATGCACCAGGGGATCAACACCGGCTCTGTCTTCGGACATGTCTTTGATTTTACCGGCCTCCCGATCATCGCCCGTGTGATCCTGGCCCTGGTGGTCTGCGTCGTCCTCTGCACCATTTTCACCACCATCGCCGGCTTCTTCACCGCCAAGTTCAAGATGCACCCCTTCATCTCCACCATGGCCAACATGCTGGTGATCTTCGGCCTGGTGACCTACTCCACCAAGGGCGTGTCCTTCGGCGGCATCGAGACGTCCATCCAGAACATGATCATGCCCCGGATCGGCAGATTCCCCACCATCATCCTGTGGGCGCTGGCGGCGGTGGTCATCGTGTGGTTCATCTGGAACAAGACCACTTTTGGTAAGAATCTGTTCGCCGTGGGCGGCAACGCCGAGGCAGCGGCAGTCTCCGGTATCTCCGTGTTCCGGGTGACGGTGGGCGCCTTCGTTCTGGCGGGCATCCTGTATGGCTTCGGCTCCTGGCTGGAGTGCATCCGCATGTTCGGTTCCGGCTCCGCCGCTTACGGCCAGGGCTGGGAGATGGACGCCATCGCGGCCTGCGTGGTGGGCGGCATCTCCTTTACCGGCGGTATCGGCAAGATCTCCGGCGTAGTGGTGGGCGTGTTCATCTTCACCGCCCTGACCTACTCCCTGACCGTTCTGGGCATCGACACCAACCTGCAGTTCGTGTTCTCCGGCATCATCATTCTGGTGGCCGTTATGCTGGACTGCCTGAAGTACGTCCAGAAGAAGTAAGACTTCTT
>DVGP01000187.1 GCA_018712665.1 Candidatus Pelethomonas intestinigallinarum
CCTCACAACCTCTCCGGCGGCCAGAAGCAGCGCATCGCCATCGCCGGCATCATCGCCATGGAGCCGAAGTGCATCGTCCTGGACGAGTCCACCGCTATGCTGGACCCCAGCGGCCGCCGGGAGGTGCTGGACACGGTCCGGCGGCTGAACCGGGAGAAGGGCATCACCATCGTCCTCATCACACACCACATGAACGAGGCCGCCATGGCGGACCGGGTGGTGGTGATGGATGACGGCCATGTGGTCATGGACGGCAAGCCCCGGGAGATCCTGACCCGGATGGAGGACCTGCGGGCCATCGGCCTGGACGTGCCCCACACGGTGGAGCTGCTCCACGGCCTGCGGGAGGACGGCTTCGACGTCCCGCTGGACGCTCTGACAGTGGAGGAGTGCGCCGACGCCGTTTGTTCTGCCCTGGTTACTGGCAAGTAAAAACACATTACAGTAAGCGCGGCCTGGGCCGCGGGAAAGAGGAACAAGATTGGAACCCATCATTCGCGTGGAGGGCCTGACCCACACCTACGGACAGGACACCCCCTTCTGCCGCAGTGCGGTGGACGGGGTGAGCCTGGAGATCTACCGGGGGGAATTCCTGGGGATCATCGGCCACACCGGGTCGGGGAAATCCACCCTGATCCAGCACCTCAACGGGCTGCTTCAGCCCACCGTGGGGAAAATTTATCTGGACGGTCGGGACATCTGGGCGGACCCCAAGAAGATCCGGGACGTGCGCTTTCGGGTGGGGCTGGTGTTCCAGTACCCGGAGTACCAGCTCTTTGAGGAGACCGCCTACAAGGACATCGCCTTCGGCCCCAAGAACATGGGTCTGGACCAGGATGAGATCGACCGCCGGGTCCGGGCCGCCGCCCGCTTCGCCGGGCTGGACGAGGGCCTGCTGGAGAAGTCCCCCTTCGATCTCTCCGGCGGCCAGAAGCGCCGGGTGGCCATCGCCGGGGTCATCGCCATGGAGCCGGAGGTGCTGATCCTGGACGAGCCCTCGGCGGGCCTGGACCCCGCCGGCCGGCGGAGCCTGCTCAAGAATATCAAGGAATATCACAGGGAGCGGGGCACCACCGTGGTCATGGTCAGCCACAGCATGGACGAGGTGGCGGAGAACGTGGACCGGATCATCGTCCTGGCCGACGCCGGGGTGGTCATGTCCGGCACGCCCCGGGAGGTGTTCAGCCGGGCCGGGGAGCTGGTGGCGGTGGGGCTGGATGTGCCCCAGGTGACCCGGGTGGCCATGGCTCTGCGGCAGCGGGGCGTGGACATTGACTCCGCAGTCTACACGGTGGCGGACCTGCGCCGGGCCCTGAACGCAGTGAGAGGGGGAACGTGCTGAGATGCTCAAGGACATCACCCTGGGCCAGTTTTTCCCCGGAAATTCCCTGGCCCACAAGCTGGACCCCCGGACCAAGCTGATTCTGACGGTGGTCTATATCGTGGGGCTCTTCTGCGCGGAGTCCTTCCTCTCCTACGGCCTCATGGCGGCCCTGCTCATCGCCGGGGTCCGGGTCTCCGGTGTGGCCCCCAAGGCCCTGGTCCGGGGCCTGAAGCCCGTGCTCTTCATCATCTGCTTCACGGCGGTGCTGAATCTGTTCTACACCCCCGGGGAGGAGCTGGTGAGCTTCTGGATCTTCACCATCACCAAGGAGGGCGTCCTCACGGCCTTCTTCATGGTGCTGCGGATCACCATGCTCATCATGGGCACCTTCCTGCTGACCTACACCACCAGCCCCATCTCCCTCACCGACGGCATGGAGTCCCTGCTGAACCCTCTGAAGAAGATCAGAGTGCCGGTCCACGAGCTGGCCATGATGATGTCCATCGCCCTGCGGTTCATTCCCACCCTCATCGAGGAGACGGACAAGATCATGTCCGCCCAGAAGGCGAGAGGGGCGGACTTTGAAAGCGGCAGCATCATCGACCGGGCCAAGGCGCTGGTCCCCATCCTGGTGCCCCTGTTCATCTCCGCCTTCCGCCGGGCCGACGAGCTGGCGGTGGCCATGGAGTGCCGCTGCTATCACGGCGGCCACGGAAGGACCAAGCTCCACGTGCTTCACTACCAGACCAGGGACTACCTGGTGCTGTCGGTCTATGCCGTCATTCTGGCGGCGGTGATCGTGCTGGCCCGCTTCGGCCTCTGATCCCGCCCGACAGGAGGACCCGCAATTTCCATACCATCATGAAACGAGGTAGCCGGCCATGACGCCTGTGACGAAAAAGCTCCTGGCGGACTTTCAGATCCGCAAGACGAAGCAGCAGAAGGCGAGCTTCCGCGCTTGGCTGTGCGACGAGCTGGGGAGGGCCGGCTACGCGCCCCAGGTGGAGACTGGCGGCCTCTTGAACAGCAGTAACGTGGTGGCGGGGGACCCGGAGAAGGCCCAGGTCCTGCTCGCCGCACACTACGACACCTGCGCCGTTCTGCCTTTCCCCAATTTCATCACCCCCAGGAATTTCCTGGTCTATCTTCTGTTCCAGCTCCTCATCTGCGCGCTGTTCCTCCTCATCGCCATCGCCACGGAGGTGGCGGTGCTCCTGGCTTTTGATCCGCCCCTGTGGGGTGCTCTGTTGGCGATCTATGCGGTGCTGGGCTTCTGCATCTGGTGGATGCTGGCGGGCAAGGCCAACAAGCACACCGCCAACGACAACACCAGCGGGGTTGCCGCCCTGCTGGAGACCGCCCTGGCCCTGCCGGAGGAGCTGCGGGGGAAGGTCTGCTTCGTGTTCTTTGACAACGAGGAGAAGGGCCTGCTGGGCTCCGCCGCCTTTGCCGCCCGCCACCCGGCGGCAAAGCGGGAGGCGCTGGTGCTGAACTTTGACTGTGTGGGGGACGGGGATTTTCTTCAGTTTTTTCCCCGGAAGGCCGTGAAAGGGGAGGAAGAGACCCTTCGCCGCCTGGAGGTGGCTTTCACTGGTCGCGGTGAAAAGACTGTAGAAATCGTCCGCTCCTTCGGCTTCTACCCCTCGGACCAGGCGGTGTTCCGCCGGGGCGTGGGGGTTTGCGCTTTGAAGAAAAAGCCGTTGATCGGGTATTATATGGGCAGGATCCATACCAATCGGGATACGGTGCTGGAGGAGGAGAATGTTCTTCTGCTCCGGGATGGTGTGGTGAGGCTTTTGCGGGATTTGTGATGGCGTGCGCCGTCCCGCTGCCCTGTAGGGGTTCCACCCCCACGCCCCGGGGTACTTTTTGTGCGGACAAAAAGTACCCAAAAAACCGCATAGGGGAGGGACCCTTTCGATGGGGTCCCTCCCCTATGGACCCCACCCCCGCAACGACACAAAGGGGGACGCCTGTCCCCCTTTGGAATCCCCCACAATAGACGAGACCCGTCCTGAATTTCTATGGATACTCCCGAGGTTGCATCCCAAGAAAATTGTTTCGTCAAGCATCAAAAGAAACTTTTATCTTTTTCACAGGGCCGGAGGCCGAAGTTTCGTCGATAGACTTGCTGTAGATCAGATGACAAAACCTAATTCAGTGGCACCGCAATATCAAATCTGAAAAAATCCGATTAGGCAAAAATTGGGGGCCGGGGTATCCCCGGCGTTCTTTTGGTGACTTTTCTCACGTGAGAAAAGTCACTCGCCCCGGGGGGCGAAACTCCCCTTCCCCGGGGTGTGGGGCCGAGGCCCCACAAGGTCCCAAATAGAAAAATCCACCTCCCGCCGGCGAAGTCGGCGCGAAATCACGGTAAAAACACAGGAGAACCTCCATGCAAGATAAGATCTATATCAAAGGCGCCCGGGAAAACAATCTGAAGAATGTGGACGTGGAGATCCCCCGGGACAAGCTGGTGGTGGTGACGGGCCTGAGCGGCAGCGGCAAGAGCTCCCTGGCCTTTGACACCATCTACGCCGAGGGCCAGCGGCGGTATGTGGAGAGCCTGAGCTCCTATGCCCGGATGTTCTTAGGCCAGATGGAGAAGCCCGACGTGGACTACATCGACGGCCTGTCCCCGGCCATCTCCATCGACCAGAAGACCACCAGCAAGAACCC
>DVGP01000188.1 GCA_018712665.1 Candidatus Pelethomonas intestinigallinarum
CGGATGCCGGGCTTGAACTGGGCCAGGTCCCGCATCTCCCCGGTGATCTGCATGGCCAGCTCCCGGGTGGGGGCCAGGATCACCGCCTGGACCGCCTCGCTCTCCGGGTCGATGTGCTCAATGATGGGGATGCCGAAGGCGAAGGTCTTGCCGGTGCCGGTGGGGGCCTTGGCGGTGACGTCCTGCCAGTCCATCATGGGGGGGATGCACCCCGCCTGGATGGGGGTGGATACCTCGTAGCCTTTTTTCTCCAGCGCCCGGAGCATCTCCTGGCTGAGGCCCATGCTGTCGAACCGGGCGCCCTGTGTGATTTCCATAGTTGATCCCTCTTACTTCCTTGGTCTGTAAGGAAAAGCGTTGTTTTTCCCGATTTGTCCGTGATAACCAGCATAGTTTAGCATAAAAACGGCCCCGCCGCAAGAGCGGGGGGCCGTTTTCCGGGAAAGTTCACGCTTTTTTCATGATTTTCCGCGGCCAGTCCCAGGGGCCGGCGGGGCTTACTTCTTGTAGGGCACGTGCCAGATGGTGTCGGCGTAGTCGGCGATGGACCGGTCGGCGGCGAAGATGCCGGAGCGGGCGATATTGTGCAGGCTCATCCGGTTCCAGGTCTCCCGGTCGGCGTAGGTCTCCACCATCCGCCGCTCGGCGGCGCAGTAGGAGGCGAAGTCCGCCAGGAGCATGTACTCATCGGCGGGGGAGCCGCTGCCGAAGAGGAGCCGCTCCACCAGGTCGTCGTAGCGCACGCCGTCGCTGAAGCCGTTGCTGATCTGGTCCAGGACCCGGTGCAGGGCGGGGTCCCGGCTGTAGAGGCGGTAGGGGTTGTAGCCCGTGTCCCGCATCTCCTTGACCTCCTCGGTCTTCAGGCCGAAGAGGAACATGTTCTCGTCTCCCAGCACCTCGTGCATCTCCACATTGGCCCCGTCCAGGGTGCCCACGGTGAGGGCGCCGTTCATCATGAACTTCATGTTGCCGGTGCCGCTGGCCTCCTTGCCGGCGGTGGAGATCTGCTGGCTGACCTCGCTGGCGGGCATGAGCACCTCCGCCATGGACACACGGTAGTTCTCCAGGAAGAACACCTGCAGCCGGTCCTTGCACACCGGGTCGCTGTTGATCTGGTTGGCCATGGAGTTGATCAGGCGGATGATCCGCTTGGCCACGGCGTAGCCCGGGGCGGCCTTGGCGCCGAAGAGGAAGGTGTGGGGCCGCATGTCCATGTTGGGGTTGTCCCGGAGCTGGAGGTAGAGGTGGATGATGTGCATGGCGTTGAGCAGCTGCCGCTTGTACTCGTGGAGCCGCTTCACCTGGACGTCGAAGATGGCGTCGGTGTTGAGGATCACACCCTGGTTTTTCTTTGCCCACTTGGCGAAGGTGAGCTTGTTGGCGTGCTTGATCTGCTCCAGGCGCAGCAGGACCTCCTTGTCGTCGGCATAGGCGTCCAGCTTGGGCAGGGCCTGGCCGGGGCGGAGGAGGTACTCGTCGCCGTCGCACAGGTCCCGGATCAGCTTGTCCAGACCGGGGTTGATCTCCGCCAGCCACCGGCGGTGGTCGATGCCGTTGGTGACGTTTTTGAACTTCTCCGGCTCCATGCCGTAGGCCTCTTTGAACACGTCGTGGCGGAGAATGTCGCTGTGGAGGGCGCTGACGCCGTTGACGGCCATGCCGCCGGCGATGCACAGGTTGGCCATGCGCACCTCGCCGCCCCAGATGACGGCCATGTTCCGCACCTTGGCCTCGTCGTGGTAGAAGGCCTCCACCTTGGCCTGCCAGCGGCGGGCGATCTCGCAGAGGATCTGCCAGATCCGGGGCAGCAGGGACTGCATCAGCTCCTGGGGCCAGCGCTCCAGGGCCTCGGCCAGCACGGTGTGGTTGGTGTAGGCCACGGAGTTGACGGTGATGTGCCAGGCGGTGTCCCAGTCCAGGCCCGCGTCGTCCATGAGGATGCGCATGAGCTCGGGGATCACCAGGGCGGGGTGGGTGTCGTTGATCTGGATGACGTTCTTCTCGTGGAAGTTGGTCAGGGTGCCGTAGGTCTGGATGTGCCGGCGGACGATGGACTGGACCGTGGCGGAGACGAAGAAGTACTGCTGCTTCAGGCGCAGGCTCTTGCCCTCCCGGTGGTTGTCCTCGGGGTAGAGGACCTTGGCGATGACCTCCGCCATGGCCTCCTCCTCGCTGGCCTTCAGATACTCGCCCTGGCTGAACAGGCTCATGTCGATGGGGCTGGGGCTCTTGGCGTCCCAGAGCCGCAGGGTGTTGGTGTGCTTGGTGTCGTAGCCGGCGATGGACATGTCGCAGGGGATGGCCAGCACCCGGGTGTACCCCTCGTTGACGATGTGCAGGTAGTCGTCGGCCCAGAACTCCCGGAGGGTTCCGCCAAAGTGGACCTCCTCCACCTCGTCGGGCCTGGGAATGATCCAGGCGTCGCCCTGGTCCTTCCAGTTGTCGGGCAGCTCCACCTGCTGGCCGTCCACGATCTTCTGCCGGAACAGGCCCAGCTCGTAGCAGATGGAGTAGCCGCAGGCGGGGATCTCCAGGGTGGTCAGGCTGTCCAGGTAGCAGGCGGCCAGGCGGCCCAGGCCGCCGTTGCCCAGCCCCGCGTCGGGCTCCATGTCGAAAATGTGGGAGGGCTTGAACCCCAGGTCCTCCAGGGCTTCCCGCATGGGCTGGAGCACCCCCAGGTTGTAGGCGTTCTTCATCAGGCTCCGGCCCATCAGGAACTCCAGGGACATATAGTGGACCTGCCGCAGCTTCTCCTTGCGGACCTTGCTGCGGGTCTCCACCGCGTTGGCGCTCATCCGGTCCCGCAGCACCATGGCGCAGGCCTTCATCACGTTTGCCTCGGTGGCCTCCTCCACGGTGCAGCCGAAGTTCAGGCGCAGCTTGTCGCAGATGGCCTGCTTCATGGACTCCTTGGTGTAGTTTTCCATATGGCGTTATTCTCCTCGTTTTTGATGCAGGATAAAGCGGGGGCGCATCCAGAAGACACACCCCCGCCGGGCTCTTCATGCCGCGGCCGCTATGAGCGGATCGACTGATAGATCTCGTTGTAGGACTGGGCGCTGCGACTCCAGCTGAAGTCCTCCGTCATGCCGGTCTTCCGCAGGCCCTTGAAGGCGCTGGGGTTGTTGTAGTACAGGTCCACCGCCTGCCGGATGACATAGAGCATGTCGCCGCTGTTGTAGTCGGCGAAGGTGAAGCCGTTGCCCGCGCCGCACCAGGCCTCGTAGGGGTGGACGGTGTCCTTCAGCCCGCCGGTCTCCCGGACGATGGGCACGGTGCCGTAGCGCATGGCAATCATCTGGGCCAGGCCGCAGGGCTCGCTCTTGGAGGGCATGAGCAGCAGATCCGCGCCGCCGTAGATCTGCATGGCCAGTTTCTCGTTGTAGCCCCGGTACAGGGCCATCCGGCCGGGGTAGTGGCCCAGCTTCTCCTCAAAGAACTGCTCGTAGTTCCAATCTCCGCTGCCCAGCACCACAAACTGGCAGTTGAGGTCCATGATCTGGTCGAACACCCGGCACACCAGATCCAGGCCCTTGTGGCTGACCAGGCGGCTGATGATGGCGATGATGGGCACGTTGGGGTCCTCATTCAGGTGCAGCTGCCGCTGGAGCTTGGCCTTGCACTTTGCCTTGCCGGCCATGCGGGAGACGCTGTAGTGGTCCTCCAGCGCCGGGTCCGCGGCGGGGTCGTAGCGGACCATGTCGATGCCGTTGAGCACGCCGTGGAGCTTGGCGGCGTTGCGCTGCATGACGCTCTCCATGCCGTGGGCGAAGAAGGCGTAGCGCAGCTCCTGGGCGTAGGTGGGGCTCACCGCGGTGATGGCGTCGCAGGTCATCAGCGCGCCCTTGAGCAGGTTCACGTCCCCGTCCATGGCGATGGTCCCGTCGGCGAACCAGCCCGGGGCCAGGCCGAACAGGTCCTCCAGGGTCTCTTTGCCGTAGCGGCCCTGGTACTCGATGTTGTGGACAGTGAAGACGGTCTTGATCCCACGGACCTCCGGCCAGCGTACGCACTCGTCCTTCAGGTAGATGGGCACCAGGGCGGTCTGCCAGTCGTTGCAGTGGATGATCTCCGGCATAAAGGCCAGAGCGGGGAGCAGGGAGATGACGGCGCGGGAGAAGAAGCCGAAGCGCTCCCCGTCGTCGTAGTGGCCGTACAGGGCCTCCCGCTTGAAGTAGTACTCATTGTCCACGAAGTACCAGATCACGCCGTCCTTGTCCAGGCGGAACAGGCCGCAGTAGACCCGCCGCCAGCCCAGGGGGACCTCGATGTTGCACACGAAGGACATCTGATCCTTCCATCCCTCCGCCACCTTCTGGTACAGCGGCAGGATGACCGCCACCTCGTTTCCGGCCTGGACCAGCGCCTGGGGCAGGCTGCCGGCCACATCGGCCAGTCCCCCGGTCTTACAGAAGGGAACGGCCTCGGACGCGGCGAACAGGACTTTCATAGGAAGACCTCCTTTACGATATACAGTATACCCTAAAAGGGTAAAAAAGTAAAGTTTTTTGGTGGAAATTCCATCAAAACGAAAAGAAATTGTGCAAAATGTTAAAACTAACAGCCCGGTATGCCGCCGCGGTTCTTACACCTTGCTGTTCTTGGCGATGGCCAGGGGGTACTGCTCGTGGCCCATGAGGGTCCGGGCCTCCTTGATGACAACGTTCTTGTCGGCGATGACGTGGTGGAGCACCGCGTCCCGGCCCACGGAGACGTCCTGCATCAGAATGCAGTTTTTCACCTCGGCTCCCCGGGCGATGGATACGCCACGGAAGAGGATGCAGTTCTCCACGGTGCCCTCGATGGTGCACCCGTCGGCCACAAGGCAGTTGACGCAGGAGCCGTCGGGGTCGATGTAGGTGGAGGCGTCGTTGCGCTCCTTGGTGAGAATGGGCCGCTGGGGCTGGAACACCTCCCGGCGGATGGAGGAGTCCAGCAGCTCCAGGCTGCGGTCATAGTACTCCTTCAGGCTGCGGATCTGCGCGGCGTACCCGTCCCAGACATAGCTGCCGATGTACAGAGAGTCCACCTTCCCCTGGAGCACCGCGCTGCGGAAGTTGAAAAGGTTGTGGCTAACGCACTCGTCCACCAGCTGCAGCAGCAGCTCCTTGGACAGGATGTAGATCTCCAGGGAGCGGTGGCAGCCGGCGGGGGTGCGGACGGCGGTGAGGGTTTCCACCACCCGGCCGGCGTCGTCCAGACGGAAGTAGGTGGCGTCCTCGGGGGCGTCCAGGCTGCTGGTGCATACGGCGGTGATGTCCGCGCCGGAGCTGAGGTGGTTCTGGTAGACGTCCTGGAGCGGGATGTTGATGATCAGGTCGCTGTCGGCCAGGACCACGTGGGACTGGCGGATGCCCTCCAGGTAGGAGCGCACCCCGGCCAGGGCCTCCATCTTGCCCCGGAACTCCCGGACGACGCCGGACTGCTCATAGGAGAAGGGGGGCAGCAGCTTCAGCCCGCCGTGCATCCGGCTCAGATCCCAGTCCTTGCCGGAGCCCAGGTGGTCCAGCAGGCTCTGGTACCGACCGTGGAGCACCACGCCCACGTCGGTGATCCCGGCGTTGACCATGCTGCTGAGGATGAAGTCGATGATGCGGTAGCGCCCCGCGAAGGGGACGGAAGCGGGCATCCGGTTGGCGGTCAGATCCCGCAGATTGTTGTGCTTCTCGTGGGAGAAGATGATTCCGTGCAGGCCTTTCATCTGCGCACCTCCTTGTGATCACGGTTGAGCATGGTGTGGGGGGGGACGACCTCGTTTTCCCCGATGACGGCGCCGGGGCCCAGGACGGTGATGCCCCAGGTGTCCGGGTCGCAGCTCTCAGGGGTCCCGCCCACCTTGGCGCCGGCGTCCACCTGGCAATTCTCGCCCACGATGGCGTAGTGGACCACGGCGCCGCTCTTGACGGTGACGCCGGGCATCAGCACCGAGTAGAGGACCTCAGCCCCCTCCTCAATGCGCACGCTGTGGCTGAGCACGGAGTTCTTCACCGTGCCGTCCACCTCGCAGCCCTGGGTGAGGACGCTGTGCTCCACCAGGGCGTCCTTGCCGATAAAGGCCGGGGGCTCGGCGGGGAGCCGGGCGTAGATGGGCCAGCTGTTCTCCAGCAGGTCCAGATTGTCCCGGGAGAGCATATCCATGTTGGCGTCCCACAGGCTCTCCAGGGTGCCCACGTCCTTCCAGTACCCGTCGAAGCGGTAGGCGATCATCTTCTCCCCGGCGGCCAGCATGTTGGGGATGATGTTCTTGCCGAAGTCGTTGCTGGAGCTGGTGTCCGCCTCGTCCTGGATCAGATACTCCCGCAGCTTCTTCCAGGTGAAGACGTAGATGCCCATGGAGGCCAGGTTGCTCTTGGGCTCCTTGGGCTTCTCCTGGAACTCCACGATGTTGTCGTTCTCGTCCACAGCCATGATGCCGAACCGGGAGGCCTCGTCCCAGGGCACCTCCAGTACGGAGATGGTGCAGGCCGCGCCGGCGGCCTTGTGGGCGTCCACCATCTTGCTGTAGTTCATCTTGTAAATGTGGTCGCCGGAGAGGATCACCACATAGTCCGGGTCGTACATGTCCACGAAGCCGATGTTCTGGTAGATGGCGTTGGCGGTGCCCTTGTACCAGCTGCCCTTCTCACCCTCCTGCATGTAGGGGGGCAGGATGTGAACGCCGCCGTCCATCCGGTCCAGATCCCAGGGCTTGCCGCTGCCGATATAGCTGTTCAAGTCCAGAGGCTTGTATTGGGTCAGCACGCCCACCGTGTCGATCCCCGCGTTGGTGCAGTTGGAGAGGGGAAAGTCGATGATGCGGTACTTCCCGCCGAAGGGGACGGCGGGCTTGGCCACGTCGCTGGTCAGCACGTAGAGACGGCTGCCCTGCCCGCCGGCCAGGAGCATTGCGATACACTCTTTTTTCATCGTTGTCTCATCCTCGTTTCTCTCAGTCTTTCTATCGGCCCGGCTGCCCGGGCGATCAGTCTGTCATTTCGCGGGGGCGGGTTTCTTCCTGGGCTTTTTCACCGGGGCCTTGGCGGGCTCGTCCGCTCCCTTGGCCTTTCCGGCGCCGGCGGACTTGACCTTGACAGCCTTCTTCTCCGGCTTCTCCGCGGCGGCGGCCTCCTTGGCCTTCTTCCGGGGCTTGGGCTTGGCCCGCATCTTGCCCTGGCCCTTGAGGAACACGGCGCCGAAGGGCGGGATGCGGATGGCCACGGAGGACTCCATGCCGTGGGACTCCTTCCAGGAGACCTTGCAGGGGGCGGCGTTCACCGCGCCGCTGCCGCCGTACTCCGGCCGGTCGGAGTTGAAGATCTCCACATATTCCCGCACCGGCGGGCAGCCGAAGCGGTAGTCCTCATAGGTGTTGGGGCTGAAGTTGATGGCGCAGACCAGCTCGTTGCCGGTTTTGTCCCGGCGGAGGAAGACCACCACGTTGTTGTGGTTGTCGTCGCTGACCAGCCACTGGAAGCCCTCCCAGTCGAAGTCGATCTCCCACAGGGGGGACTGCTCCAGGTAGAAGCGGTTGATGTCCTTGATATACTGGTGGAGCTGGCGGTTGGGCTCCTGCTCCAGCAGCTCCCAGTCCAGACTCTTGTCGAAGGCCCACTCCTTCTCCGTGCCCAGCTCCACGCCCATGAAGCTCAGCTTCTTGCCCGGGTGGGCCAGGGTGTAGGCGTAGAAGCCCCGGACGCCGGCGAATTTCTGCCACATGTCCCCGGGCATCTTGCCCAGGACGGAGCCCTTCATGTGGACCACCTCGTCGTGGCTCAGGGGCAGGATATAGTTCTCCGAGAAGGCGTAGAACATGGAGAAGGTGATGTCCTTGTGGTTGCCCTGGCGGAACCAGGGGTCCATCTTCAGGTAGTGGCACATGTCGTTCATCCAGCCCATGTTCCACTTCAGGTTGAAGCCCAGGCCTCCCACCTCGGCGGGCTTGGTCACCAGGGGCCAGGCGGTGGACTCCTCCGCCACCATCAGGGCGTCGGGGTTGACGGTAAAGGCGGTCTTGTTCATCTCCCGCAGGAAGTCGATGGCCTCCAGGTGCTCCTTGCCGCCGTACTTGTTGGCCACCCACTGGCCGTCGGGCCGGTCGTAGTCCAGGTACAGCATGGAGGCCACCGCGTCCACCCGGATGCCGTCGATGTGGTACTCCTTCAGCCAGAAGGCCACGGAGGAGAGGAGGAAGCTCTTCACCTCCGGCCGGGCGTAGTCGAACACCCGGGTGCCCCAGGCGGCGTGCTCGCCCTTGCGCAGGTCCTCGTACTCATAGCACCGGGTGCCGTCGAACTCGTACAGGCCGTGCTCGTCCTTGCAGAAGTGGGCGGGGACCCAGTCGAGGATGATGCCGATACCCTGCTGATGCATATAGTCCACGAAGAACATGAAGTCCTCGGGGGTGCCGTAGCGGGAGGTGGGTGCGAAGTAGCCGGTGCACTGGTAGCCCCAGCTGTCGTCCAGGGGGTACTCGGTGATGGGCAGCAGCTCGACATAATTGAAGCCAAGCTCCTTGACATAGGGGGCCAGCTGCCGGGCCAGATCCCGGTAGTCGATGAAATCCCCGTTCTCCCGGCGCCGCCAGGAGCCCAGGTGGACCTCATAGATATTTAGGGGCGCGCTGTAGACCTGGTGGCTGTGGCGGTGCTCCAGCCAGGCGCCGTCTCCCCACTGGTAGCCGTCGATGGTGTAGAGCTTGCTGGAGGTGCCGGGGCGGGTCTCCGCGTGGAAGGCGTAGGGGTCGGCCTTGTAGCGCAGGACCCCGTCGGCGCCGGTGACGGCGAACTTGTAGGCGTCGTAGGGCTGACCGCCGGGGAGAAAGCACTCCCAGATGCCGTCGGTGATCTTCTCCATGGGGTGGGCGTTCACATCCCAGAAATTGAAATCACCCACTACGGAGACGGCCAAGGCCCGCGGCGCCCATACGCGGAACATATAGCCTGATACTCCGTCGCGGGTGGTTGCGTGGGCGCCCATAAACTCGTAGGCGCTGATGGCAGTTCCCTCGTGGAAGAGGTACGTATTCAGTTGATCTGCGTCTCTGTAGGGCATTGCTGGAACCTCCGTTTTACGCCGCGCCGCTGGGACGGAGCGGCAATTATTGGAATTATTATACCCCACCTGTCCACCCACCGTCAAGGCGAGAAAAGATACTTTCTCAACAGCAAAAGCCACAAAAAAACCTGTCGAATCAAGTAGCCTTTGACAAAATTTCATGGGCGGAAGGAAAAATCTCTGTGCAATTCCGACAGAACCAGCAAATTTCTCCATTTTTTAATAAGGCATACCCCTGGAAAACCGGAGTTGAGGTGCTGAGGGTGACAGAAAAGTTCATTTATAGAAAAGGGTTTACTTTCGCGGGATGAAGTGTTAAAATATGAAAAGATGTCACCCCGTGGACGCCTTATGGAGGAAATTTTATGGCAAGGATCGCCCAAAAGGAGAAGAGCGACGGCCTGTATAAGGCCATTCTGACCCTGCGGACAGAGGAGGAGGTCTACAATTTTTTCCAGGACCTGTGCACCGTCACAGAGCTGCGGGCCATGGAGCAGCGCTTTGACGTGGCCGTCCTCCTCAACCAGGGCATGATTTACAACGACATTCTGGAGCGGACCGGGGCCTCCAGCGCCACCATCAGCCGGGTCAACCGCTCCCTGGCCTTCGACCACGGAGGTTACCGGACCTACTTCGACCGCGCCGCCAAAAGCGGGAAGGAGGACAAATGACCGCCTACGGCCCCCTGGCGGCGGTCTATGACCGGCTCACAGGGGATGTGGGCTATGAGCGCCGGGCGGACTACATCCAGCGGCTGTTCGGCAAGAGCCGGATCCCGGTCCATACCGTCCTGGACCTGGCCTGCGGCACCGGGACCATGACCGCCATCCTGACGGAGCGGGGCTATGAGCTCATCGCCGTGGACGCCAGCCCCGACATGCTGGCCCAGGCCCGGGAGAAGGCGGCGGAGGTGCCCGGCGAGCCGCCGGTGTTTCTCAACCAGGACATGCCCAAGCTGGACCTCTACGGCACGGTGGACGCCGCCATCTGCTGCCTGGACAGCCTCAACTACCTCACCAGCCCCAAGGACGTGCAGCGGACCTTCCAGCGGCTGCACCTGTTCATCGCCCCCGGCGGCCTCCTGGTGTTCGATGTCAGCAGCGCCGCCAAGCTCCGGGCTCTGGACGGACAGGTGTTTCTGGACGAGACGGAGGACGTCTACTGCGTATGGCGGGCGGAGTTTGAGAAGCGGAGCCAGACCTGCGGCTACTGGATGGATATTTTTACCCGCCGCCCCGACGGCGCCTGGGACCGGGACTTTGAGGAGCACCGCCAGCGGGCCTACGAGGTGGAGGACCTGCGCGGCTGGCTGATGGAGGCGGGGTTCACCCACGTGCGGACCTACGGGGACTGCCG
>DVGP01000189.1 GCA_018712665.1 Candidatus Pelethomonas intestinigallinarum
AACAGTTTTCTTGAGACGCACCCTCGGGAGTATCCAAAATAATTTAGGATAGGTCTCATCTATGCGGGGGATTCCAAAGGGGGCTTTGCCCCCTTTGTGTCGTCGCGGGGGTGGGGTTCATAGGGGAGGGACCCCATCGAAAGGGTCCCTTCCCTATGCGTGCTTTTGCCTACTTTTCTCACGAGAGAAAAGTAGGTCGGGGTCTGGGGCCGAAGGCCCCACTGAATGAAATAAAATGAAAGAGGTGCGGGGGCGGAGCCCCCGAAAAAAGAGACCCTCAAGGTCATTCCGCGAACAGCTCCGCCAGATCATAGTACCCGATCAGATCCTCCACCCGGATTTTTGCCAGGACAGCGGGTACCCACAGGTCCGGGGGATAGCCTATGCCATCCAGGTTTTCTCCGTTCTCCGTGAGGCATAGTTCTATGCCGAAAATCAGCCGCAGCCCCGAGTTAGGCAAGTAAAACGGAAAGTTGGTGAGCGTCAGGGAAGAGCCCTTTGTGTTGCTGCCCACAATAAGGGTATTCTCCAAAGCCCGCGCATTTTGTACCGCTGTCTCCCCGGCGGAGGCGGTACCCTTATCCTGAAGCACCAGGGTCAGCTCGTCCCGCTTCACAAACTGACCGGGAACGCTGACGAGGTTCGCCCACTGGGAGGTCTCGGGAATTTCGTCCGCAGAGTGTCCGCCCACAGTCTGATAGAGATGTCTGTTGAATTCGCTGAACTTTATGCCCCAGGCGATGCGCCTGTCGGGATACTGTCCGGTATACCCCTTAAACCATCTGTTGATGTATAGGTCGCTTCCGCCCCCATTGCCCCGCACATCCAGGACCAGTACCGGCGCGTCAGCGTACTCCTCCCCACAGTTGGCCAGCCGCTCCAGCTGCTCCTGCTGTTCATTGGTACTGGCGTACATGGCGGCGGAGGTCAGCAGAGGGACTCCATCAGCCACGGTGGACTCGGTAAAAACATTCCCGCCCCGCCGGCTGAGGCTCGTGTCCCGGGTCCAGGTCAGGGACACAGTGGTCCCCTGGATGGTCAGTGTGTCGGGGAGGCTCTCCGCCTCCTCCGGGGTGGCCAATGTGGCCAGGCACAGCCGCAGCCGGCCGTTATCATCAATGGTGGGCTTCACCAGCGACGGGTCAACGCCGTCGGCGTCATCAAAGTACAAGCCGGTGACAGAGTACATATATTTGCTGTGGCTGTCCCGCATCGTGGTAGAACCAATCCTAAAATGACCGTCCACCAGCACCGGGGCCAGCTGCTCTGCCAGGATCTGTTCCAGCTCCTCAGCGGTGACTGAGCCGCTCTCCGGCAGGGCCTCCAGAGCAGCCTCCTTCAGAGGCATGAACACTTGGTCCCCGCCGAAGTAGTCATAGGCCCCATAGCAGTGCTTGAGCAGGAGAAAGGCCGTCTCCACGTCCTCCCGGGCCTGCTCGGCGCTGACAGCGGCGGCCGCCCTTTTGGTGAGGATGCGGTCCATCTCCTCCCGGGTAAAACCGCCGTCCAGCGCGGCCAGGTCCGGGGTCCAGCTCCCGTCAAAGCTGGGCGGGTCCGGGGCCTCGTAGATGGCCCGGCGCTGGGCGTTGATCTCCTCCAGGAAGGCCAGGAACTCCGCCTGCCGCTCCTCCGCGGTCTGCTCCGGTGGATCGGGCAGGTCCAGTTCCTCCACTGTTATCGCTCTCTCAGGCACCTCCTCCGGCGGCTGGGCGGCGGTTTCCTGTCGCTCTGTGCTGCCGCCGGTGGTCTCCGAAGAGGAGGCGGGGTCGGTCCCGCAGGCGGTGAGGAGGGCCAGGAGCAAAGCTAGGGATACCAAGCGCGTCACACTACGCTTCATGCCGCGTCCTCCTTTCATATGATAGTTAATCTCCCACAGGCGGGGATTCCGGTCAGGGCACCTCCCGGACGGTCAAGCGCAGGTCCATCGCCATGTCCACAGCGTCACCCCGCCGACCGGTCTCCTCGAAGCCGTACTGGGCGAAGTAGCCTGCCAGCTCAGCGGAGCAGGCTAAGGTCAAAGCATACCGCCCCTGCCGCCGGGCGTATTTGACCGCCTGTCCCAGGAGCTGCACCCCCAGGTGCCGCCCCCGAAGATTCGGGAGAATGGTGAAATCCGTCAGAGATAGGGTACTCTCTCCCACCATCCAGGCCACCCGGCCCGCCTGGACCTCCCCCAGCATCCCGTCCAGGACCTGGGCGTCTCCCTCCTGCCGGGGGGCGGGGAACCACAGCCCCGGCTCCTCGGCGGCGGGTCCCTCCTTGAACCAGCTCTGGCGGCGGAAGGTGGAGGCCTCCGCCGGCACATGGCTGTTGTCGTCCCGGAACACCACCTGGATCCTCTCCCCTTCCACCTCCAGCAGGCTGACGGCGGTGTTGTCACTGTGGCCGCTCCCGCCGATCTCCTCCAGGGTCATGCCCTCCAGAGTCCCCAGCAGAGTCCGCAGTGCGGCGCCGTGGCTGGCGGCGGCCACGGTCCCGCCGGGGTGTGCCGCCGCGATGTCCCGCACCGCGGCCACCATCCGGTCCCGGACCTGGGCGAAGACCTCCGCCCCCTCCACACGCCAGAGGTGGGGGCGCTTATTGAAATCCTCGTACAACTGCCGGTCCGCCCGGGAGATCTCCGCCCAGGTACGCTCCTCCCAGTCCCCTAACCGGACCTCCCGGAGCCGGGGCTCCGGCCGGAAGTCCAGTCCCCGGGGGACATACAGGGCGGAGGCGGTGGCGCGGGTCCTCGTCAGGTCGCTGCCGTACACCGCGTCCAGCTTTTCCCCCCGGAACCGCTCCCGCAAATAGTGGAGCTGGCGGTAGCCCCGGGGGGTGAGATTGCTGTCGTACTGGCCGTGGGCCACCCGGAAGAGGTTCCCCTCCGCCTCGGCGTGGCGCACCAGGAAAATTTTGGTCGTCATGGGACACCTTCCTTATTTTCATCGGTACCACCAGTATAAAGGATATGCCAGCATTTAGCAAATAAAAAAGTCCCGGCGGCGCGGGTATTTTCTCCGCTGGCGGCTATACTAGCTGCGGACGAGAGGAGGATGAATGGTATGAAGGGATTCGTCAAGGGTATGGCTCTGGGCATGGTGGCCGGCGCGGCGGCAGACATGGCTCTGCGCACCGCCAAGGGCAAACGGACCAAAGCCGGCAAGACCATGCAGGCCGTCACGGATGTGGTGGACAATGCCGCCGCCTCCGTCAAGCACACCCTGGGGCGGTAAGGACGCCGCTCCGAGCCCGGCGGGCAGAGCGCGCCCGCCGGGCTTTTGGGCGTCTGCGGGGGCCGGCAAAAAATCCGGCGGGATTTGGAGAATTTTCTCTTGACTTCCAGCTGCAAATCATGTATAATCATCCTCGCTGTTGAGCCTTTGGCTCCACGGCAACATATCATGCAGCAGTATCGAAGAGGTCATAACGAGCACGACTGGAAATCGTGTGACGGTCAAAAGCCGTCCGAGGGTTCGAATCCCTCCTGCTGCGCCAGCAAAGCCTTGGAAACACTGAGTTTCTGAGGCTTTTTCTTTTTCTTTTGCAGACGTCAGAGCAGTAGGCAAAACGCCGAAAATCGCAATATTACAACATAATGGTGGAAAAATGGTGCCATAAAGCTCGCAAAAACAAGTAAGCCATGGCACCACGATATGGGCTCCTACTTCCCTTTGAGCACCCCATCGTGATAGGCTTCAAGAACAATTCGCTTCCGGTCCAGGCGAACATCAACGTATTGCGCAGTGACAGATTCTAGGTTGCTTCCCATCCCCAACTGTATTCCAACCCCTTTTAGGCTGTGGCCAAGGATCTGCCCCACTGTGTAAAAGTCTCCTGTCAGTTGGTGCATATTTGTTGCCGCGGTATGCCTGAGATCATGAAATCGTATGTGAGGCATACCTAGTTGACGGAGCAACTGGCCGAAATTTGCCGATATCCGTTCGCGTCGTGCCGGTATGCCATTTGCTTTTGAGATTAC
>DVGP01000190.1 GCA_018712665.1 Candidatus Pelethomonas intestinigallinarum
CAGGGTACGGGGCTGAAAGCCCCGAAAGCTATCAAATAGAATAGCAGTAACCGGGGAAGAAAAATGTTTCTCCCCCACCCGCCCGGCGATACGCGCTTCAGCCCTGCATCGGCCAGATGCACCGGCACAGAAGCATCAAACCCGGGGTGTGAGGCCGAAGGCCCCGAAATCAACGCGAGAAAAACCTACTTCCTCCCCAGGACGGCGCCCAACAGATCAAATCCATCCTGCTCCACCACGGTGACGGGTACGCCCAGGGCGGCCTCCACGTCGGGGACCCGGACATCGTCCAAAAACACATCCCCGCCGTGGCGAAGCATGTTCACCGGGATCAGCAGCCGTTCCCCCAGGTCCCTGCCCTTGAGCTGGGCGATAAGGTCCCCGCCGGTGATGAGCCCGGCCACGTCGATGGTGTGGCCGAAGAAGTCGTTGACGATGGCGACGACCTGCCCCCGAACGCCCAGCTTCGCAGCGGCCTGATCCACCAGATTCTGGAGGAAGGGCCGGGCGCTGACGCCGGTGGCGATGGTAAAGGGAGTCGCCTTGACAGCCTCGTCCTCCAGGCGCAGGCCGCTCTCAAACTCGGTGATGAGGCTGCGGAGCATGCCCACGCCGTTCTCCAGCTGGACGTAGCCCTCGTAGTACTCCTCCTCCGGCAGATCCCGGCCCGCCCGGATGTAGAACTCATCGGAGCAGAAGAACATCCGGGAGCCGTACTGTTCCAGGCACTTTCCGGCAAAGGCCTCCACCTGGTCGATGACGGCGGCGGCCTCCTCCCGGTCCACCGGCCGGAGCTTGGCAAGCCCCTGGCGGTACTTGGTCAGGCCCACCGGCACGATGGAGCAGCTGGCGAAGCCCCAGGCCGCCATGTCCTCCATGGTCCGCTGGAGCTGCGCCCCATCGTTGAACCCGGGACAGAGAACGATCTGGCCGTTCATGACAATGCCGGCCTGTCCAAAGCGGCGCATGAGCTCCAGGCTCTTGTCCGCGCGCTTGTTGCCCAAAAGGGTACAGCGGAGCTTAGGGTCCGTGGCGTGAACGGAGACGTTGATGGGGCTGATCCGCAGGTCGATGATCCGCTGGGCCTCCCGGTCGGAGAGATTGGTCAGGGTGATGTAGTTGCCCATGAGGAAGCTCAGTCGGGCGTCGTCGTCCTTAAAATACAGGGTTTCCCGGCAGCCCGGGGCCATCTGGTCCACAAAGCAGAACAGGCAGAAATTGCTGCATGGCCGGGGCTCGTCCATGAGATAGGTGTCGAAGTTCAGCCCCAGGTCGTCCCCCTCCTCCTTGGGAACACGGAGGGTCCGGCGGCGGCCGGCCGGGGACTCCAGCACCAGCTCCGGGTCTCCGTCGTAGCCGAAAAAGCGGTAGTCCAGCACATCCTCCACCGGGTGCCCGCCGATGGAGATGAGCTTCTCCCCTGTCCGGACACCGGCCCGCTCCGCCGGGGAGCGGCGGTCAATGGATGTGATGACGGTACTCATAGCGCCTCCTTCCAGGCATATGAGCCTGGCTAGGATTGAGTATACTGTAAATCTTCCCAGTTTTCAAGGCAAAATTCCGTGGAAAACGCCGAACCCCTCTCCAGCCCCTTGCGGCGGCTTTTCCCCGGTCCCGGTTTCTTTCATTTCCCCCTCGCTTTTTGTCGAAATCTGTGGTAGGATGGACTGCGAGGTGAGAGAATGAAAGACCAGAAGGATATTGACGCCATCATTGAGGAATTGAAGCGCCTGTACCCGGAGGCGGAGTGCTCCCTGACCTTCGACCCGGAGAAGGCCTATGAGCTGCTGTTCTCCGTGCGCCTGGCCGCCCAGTGCACCGACGCCCGGGTGAACCTGGTGACCCCGGTGCTCTACAGCCGCTTCCCCACCCTCCAGTCCCTGGCGGAGGCCAGCGAGGAGGAGGTGGGGGAGATCATCCACTCCACCGGCTTCTGGCGGGCCAAGGCGAGGGACATTGTGGCCGCCAGCCGGATGCTGCTGTCGGAGTTCGGCGGGAAGGTCCCCGACAACATGGAGGACCTGCTGCGGCTCCCCGGCGTGGGGCGGAAGACTGCCAACCTGATTTTGGGGGACGTGTACGGCAAGGAAGGGTACGTCTGCGACACCCACTGTATCCGCATCACGGGCCTTCTGGGCATCACCGACGGCAGCAAGGACCCGCTGAAGGTGGAGATGCAGCTCCGAGCGTGCATCCCCCCGGAGGAGTCCAACGACTTCTGCCACCGGATGGTCCTCCATGGCCGGGCGGTATGCGTAGCCCGGCGGCCGGACTGCGAGCACTGCACCCTCCGTCTTTGGTGCGACCACGGCTCCGCCGCCGGCCGGGAGGCCGCTCAATAGATGTCTCTGACTCTCTTTTTGTGTCCCGCCTTCTCTCGAAGGCGGGACACATTTTTTCCCTGGGCCTCATATACTGAAGAGAAAACGGAAGGGAGAGACAGCGGTATGTCATCCAACAATCCTCTGGATATCCAGCGGCTCCTCCGCGACAAGGAGGCGCTGAAGACGGTGGCCCAGTCCCAGGAGGCCAAGGCCCTGGCCGGTATGCTGACCCAGGGCAGGGACCAGGCCTCCCTGCGGCGGATCGCCGAGGACGCCGCCCGGGGGGACACCCAGGAGCTCAGCGCCCTGGTCCGGTCCATCGCCAGCAGCCCCGGCGGCGCCCAGCTCCTGCGGCAGCTCAGCCGAAGCATCGACAAGAAGTAACAAACTTTCAGGCGGAGAGGAGGCGGGGGCCTTGAGCGAATTCGAGGATAAATTGAACGCCATATTGTCCAACCCGGACGCCATGGCCCAGGTCATGAACCTGGCCCAGTCCCTGGACCTGGGCGGCGGAAGCGGAGGCAGTCAGGGGACGGCCCAGAACGCCCCGCCGCCTCCCTCCTCTCCCCCGGCCGCCGCGGGAAGCGGAGGAGACGCCCTGGGCGGGCTGGCGGGTCTGGGGGACCTGCTGGGGCAGATCGATCCCAAGACCATCCAGCGGCTGCTGCCCCTGATGGGGGAGCTGGCGGGGGGCGGCGGAAACGACGAGCGGATGCAGCTGCTCTACGCCCTGCGTCCTTTTCTGAAACCGGAGCGCCGGGACAAGGTGGAGCGGGCGGCAAAGGCCGCCCGGCTCCTCCATCTGGGCAAAAGGTTTTTGACCACCATGGGGGGGCCCAATGTATAACCGGTATGTACGCAACGATGACGGCGTCTATGAGCGCATCCCTACTTCGGAGCGGGAAATGCCCCCCGATCCGCCTCCCCAGCGG
>DVGP01000191.1 GCA_018712665.1 Candidatus Pelethomonas intestinigallinarum
GGGCCGCCAGATACACGGTGCTGGAGGTCTGGCAGATGCCGCCGCCCACGGTGTCCACGGTCTCGCCGTTGACATAGGTAGCCGCGGCGCCGTAGCCCCGCTCCACGGTCCGCTCCCCCACCACCTGGTTGTAGTTGAACTCCTCTCCGTCGTTGAGGATGGTGCCGTTGACGGCCTCCCCGGACAGGCGGACATTGTTGCGCCGCATGGAGGTGCCGCTGACAGTCGTGGTGGTGGTGCCCAGCAGGTCCCGGAACAGCACCGCCTCCAGCTCCTGGGCGGTCATCTCCGGGAAGGTGATGTCAGCCGGGAGCTGGACCGTCTCCCCGGCGGCGGCGGACTCCAGGACCAGGCGGGCGGCCTCGGCGTCCACCGTCACCCCCACCTCGCCGTCCACCACCTGGCCGGTCTCCTTGTCGTAGCGGGCCTGACTGGGCTCGCTGCTGAAGGAGTCCGCCATGGCCTCCAGGTCCAGAGCCTGGGCCTCCACCGTCTCCCAGGGGGCCTCCACCGTCTCCGGAGCGGACATGAGGGCCTGGGCCAGCCCCTCCCGGTCCAGAGCCCGGCCGTCCCGCTCCCGGGTGGCGAACAGGCCGTCTCTGGTCAGCTCATAGCTGGCGTCCACGGGCTCCTGGTCAAAGGCCTCCGCCATCTCCTCCACCGCGGCGGAGAGCCGGTCCTCGTCGTAGTACACCCTGGGCTCCAGGGCGGTCTCTCCGCCCAGCAGGCCCCGGAGCATGGTCCAGCCGTTTTTCAGCCAGCCCAGGGCGCCGCTCTCCCGGCCCACGTCCCAGGCTGCCTGGGCGGCCTCCCCCGCCACGGCGTAAGCCCCCAGCTCCGCCAGGTCATAGGTTCCCAGGTCCTCGCCGTCGGCGGCGACAGCCACCACACGGCCGGTCAAAAAGCCCTCCAGGTCCTCTGAAAGCTGTTCCTCCGCATGGTCCAGAGACAGTCCCCCCAGGTCCTCTCCCGCCATGGTCACCCCGGGAAAGACGCCGCCGTATCCGCCTGCGTAGAGGCACAGCCCCGCCCAGGCGGCCACCAGGACCGCCAGCACCGCCCCGGCGATCCATATGGCCCGGCGGGAGCCCTTTCTCTTTACCTCCGCCGTCTCCTCCGGTGCCGCGATTCGTTTTCCGGCCATAACAGCCTCCTCTCCTCCTCTAAAAACGGGGCATACTTCACATTGAGCTCTCAGGCCGTGCCGCGAAAGACGGCACATGGCCATTTCGCGCGCATTTCCGCCGCAAGCGGGAAGCGAAAAGCTCTGCCGGCGTGAGCGCGCCGCAATTTCTGCTATTGTACCACGGCTGGAGCGAAAAAGCTTTACAATTTTGTAACAGACCGTCGGAAATTTTTGTCCCGGCTGGAAAAACCGGCGATCCGCTCTTGACTTCCCCCACGGCGGCGCATAAAATATTAAACTGTATTTTTGCTATGCAAAGCATAGCAAAAGTGCCATGTGCCGTCTCCGACGGCACGGCTTGAAATTTCAGCGCGTGGGCCGGAGACGGCCCACATGCGCGAAACTTCATGCGCCGCAAACCTTTGCCCATTTTCGAGGTGCGTTCTTAGCGCATGAAGTTTTATTTCGCCGGGTGGGGAAAGGGCCTCGGAACAGGGCATCCCGGCGCCGGCGGCAGGAGACAAGGAGGGAACAATATGGCTGTCAAATACATTTTTGTAACGGGAGGCGTGGTCTCTGGCCTGGGAAAGGGGATCACGGCGGCCTCCCTGGGCCGGCTGCTGAAGCAGCGGGGCCTGCATGTAAAGGTCCAGAAGCTGGACCCCTATCTCAACGTGGACCCGGGGACCATGAGCCCCTACCAGCACGGGGAGGTGTTCGTCACCGACGACGGGGCGGAGACGGACCTGGACCTGGGCCACTACGAGCGGTTCATTGATGAGAGCCTGGACGTGAACTCCTCCGTCTCCTCCGGCAAGGTGTACTGGGACGTGCTCAACCGGGAGCGCCGGGGGGACTATCTGGGGGCCACGGTGCAGATCATCCCCCACATCACCGGGGAGATCAAGCGGCGGATCTACTCCCTGGACACCCCCGGCACCGACGTGGCCATTGTGGAGATCGGCGGCACCGTGGGGGACATCGAGTCCCAGCCCTTCCTGGAGTCCATTCGTCAGGTGGCGGCGGAGCGGGGGCGGCATAACGTCATGTTTGTCCACGTCTCCCTCATCGTATCCATCCCCGGCACCGGGGAGCTGAAGAGCAAGCCCACCCAGCACTCCGCCAAGGAGCTGCTGAGCCTGGGCATCCAGCCCGACGTGATCATGTGCCGCAGCGACAAGCCCATCCCCCGGGACATCCTGGAGAAGATCTCCCTGTTCTGCAACATCCCTGTGGAGAACGCTATCCCCAACCTGACGGCGGATCTGCTCTACGAGGTGCCCCTAATGCTGGAGCGGGAGGGGCTGGCGGACGTGGTGGTCCGCCGCCTGGGGCTCATCTGCCACATGCCGGACCTCACCGAGTGGGCTACCATGGTCCACCGGGCCAAGCACCCCAAGGGGGCTGTGACCATCGCCCTGGTGGGCAAATATGTGGCCCTCCACGACGCCTATCTCTCCGTGGCGGAGGCCCTGACCCACGGGGGGATCGAGAACGACGTGAAGGTGGACATCCGGTGGGTGGACAGCGAGACCGTCACCGACGCCAACGCCGGGGAGCTGCTGGCGGGCTGCGCCGGGGTCCTGGTCCCCGGGGGCTTCGGCAGCCGGGGGGTGGAGGGGAAGGTCGCCGCCATCCGGTACGCCCGGGAGAACAAGGTGCCCTTCCTGGGCATCTGTCTGGGGATGCAGATGGCGGTGGTGGAGTTCGCCCGCCACGTCTGCGGCCTGACGGGGGCCCAGTCCGGGGAGTTCGCCCCCGACGGGAGGTACCCGGTCATCGACCTGATGCCCGACCAGGTGGGGATCACTGACAAGGGGGGCACCATGCGCCTGGGCAGCTACCCCTGCGAGCTGGCGGAGGGCAGCTTCGCCGCCCGGGCCTACGGCGCGTCCCGCATCGACGAGCGCCACCGCCACCGCTACGAGTTCAACAACGACTTCCGGGAGGCGCTGACGGCGGCGGGGCTCCGCCTGGCGGGCCTGTCCCCCGACGGACGGCTGGTGGAGATCGTGGAGATCGGCGACCACCCCTGGTTCGTGGGCGTCCAGTTCCACCCGGAGCTGAAGAGCCGGCCGAACAGAGCCCATCCGTTATTCCGGGAATTTACCGCCGCGGCGAAAAAGCTGAACAATCAGCAGTGACCCGGCGCGGGCCGGCCGCGCATATCATCATATCATCAAAAGCAGACAGGGGCGGGACCCATGAAATGGGTCCCGCCCCTGTGTGCCTTCTTTATTCTTCCTCCGGGGGTTCCTCGTCCTCCTCTAGAGCCTCCCGGCAGACGGCCAGCCGCTCCTCCAGGAACGCCCTGACCTTGGCCGGATCACCCTGGAGGGT
>DVGP01000192.1 GCA_018712665.1 Candidatus Pelethomonas intestinigallinarum
CCCCACAGCTCACGGCACCAGTATAGCATATCCTTCCGGAAAAATCTGTAACAAATCGTGATACAAGATTAAATTCAGATTAAATTTTCCGGCGGCGGGCCGCTCTCACTCCATAAGACGGAAGCTTCACCAAAAAGTTCCAGAAAATATTCTGCCGTTTCGGAATTTTTACTGGGGCTAAAACCGTTTTCAGGCCGTTGACAGGCGGGGAACCTGCCCGTATAATACATACTGTATCCAACAGGCACAATTTGAACGAAAGAGAGGACCCTTCAATGCGCGGCATACCGTCTTCCATCACCAGCATCCGGAAACAAGTCTTTACCGAGGTAGCCCGTCTGGCCTACGACGGCGACTACCAGCGAATGGAGGAGATCCCCTACACCATCATTCCCGGCGAGGAGGCCAAGTACCGGGAGTCCATCTTCCTGGAACGGGCCATCGTGGGCGAGCGGGTCCGGGTGGCCATGGGCCTGCCCCTCCAGCCGGTGGACCACCCCTCCCGCATCACCGAGGGCCTCAGCGAGAGCGCCATCGCCGATAAGTACTACGACCCGCCCCTCATCAACATCATCAACTACGCCTGCCACGCCTGCCCCACCAAGCAGTACCGCATCACCGAGTACTGCCAGGGCTGCCTGGCCCGGTCCTGCCAGCAGGTCTGCCCCAAGGACGCCATCCGCTACGTCAACGGCAAGAGCTACATCAAGCAGGACCAGTGCATCAAGTGCGGCCGCTGCGCCGAGGCCTGCCAGTACAACGCCATCATCAAGCTGGAGCGCCCCTGTCAGAAGGCCTGCGGCATGGACGCCATCGGCGCCGACGACCACGGCCGGGCCAAGATCGACTACGACAAGTGCGTCTCCTGCGGCATGTGCCTGGTGAACTGCCCCTTCGGCGCCATCGTGGACAAGGGCCAGATCTTCCAGCTCATCCACGCCATCAAGCGGGGGGACAAGGTGGTGGCCATCGTGGCCCCCGCCTTCCTGGGCCAGTTCGGCCCGGAGGCCACCCCCGAGCGCCTCACCGCCGCCATGAAGCGCCTGGGCTTCGCCGGCGTGGCGGAGGTGGCCGTGGGCGCCGACCTGTGCACCATCGAGGAGGCCAAGGACTTCATGGCCGAGGTGCCGGAGAAGCAGCCCTTCATGGGCACCTCCTGCTGCCCCGCCTGGTCCGTCATGGCCAAGAAGCTCTTCCCCCAGTTCAAGGACTATATCTCCATGGCCCTGACCCCCATGGTCCTCACCGCCCGGCTCCAGAAGAAGAAGGACCCCAGCTGCCGGGTGTGCTTCATCGGCCCCTGCGCCGCCAAGAAGCTGGAGGCCAGCCGCCGGACCATCCGCAGCGACGTGGACTTCGTGCTGACCTTCGAGGAGCTCCAGGGCATGTTCGAGGCCAGGAATGTCCGCTTTGAGGACATCCCCCCGGAGGAGGAGGTCCCCCTCAACGAGGGCACTGGCGCGGGCCGGGGCTTTGCCGTCAGCGGCGGCGTGGCCAACGCCGTGGTGGAGGCCATCAAGCGCATAGACCCGGACCGGGAGGTGAAGGTGGCCTACGCCGAGGGCCTGGACAACTGCAAGAAGATGCTCATGCTGGCCAAGGCCGGCAAGTACAACGGCTACCTGTTGGAGGGCATGGCCTGCCCCGGCGGCTGCGTGGCCGGCGCGGGCACCATCCAGCCCGTGGCTAAGTCCGCCGCCGCCATCAAGCGATACAGCCAGCAGGCGGACTCCCTGAGCGCCATGGACAGCCGCTACGAGGCCGACCTGGAGCTCCTGGAGGAGAGAGAATAATTCAGCCGCCGCTCTCCGGCGCGGGAACAGCTCTCTGCCGCCGCGCAAATTCCCCAGTCTCTCTTTTCCGGGGGAATGGAAGGCAGCGCGCAAAATAAGTCTCCCTCCGCCTTTCGGCGGAGGGAGACTCCTTTTCTCCCCCCTCGATGGGGGTTGAAACGCTATGCGATCCGCTGCACCGGCTTTCCCGCGGCCGCCTCGATGAAGCGGCGGAAGTCGTCCGCCGTGCCGCCCTGCAGGCTCCCCTTGTCGTACACCTGCCCGTGGTTCTTGCTGAAAATGAAGACAAAGAAGTCGGCGGTCTCCGCCACGGCCAGAATCTTATCGTAATTCCACTCCGTCTTGCCCACATCTGTTGTGGAGACGAACTTGTCTTCAGAAAATACCGTCACAGCCTTCTCCGTGCCCGGAAGCAGCCTCTTTTTCGCCACGGCTCCGTTCAGCCTGTCCTCAAACAGGAAGACAAGCAGAAGGGCAAGCGCGGCAAGGGATGTGATGATCGTGGAAGCGTCAAGGGCAAAGCCGTCCGCCAGGAGCAGCAGCAGGGCGAAGACAATGACGATCCATCCCAGTATATGAGAACGGCGGCTGCGCTTTTTCCGGACGGTTTTCCGCAGTGCTCTCGCCATGACGGACAACGCTTTCGTGTCGTACCGCGTTTCAAAGGTAAATGCCATGCGCGACCTCCCTTTCCTGAACGTGTTGTCTGCATTGTACCATCCGGCAGGGGGCTGCGCAACGGCAAATTTGGGACCGCAATTTGGTGAAACCAACGGGGTTTCGGCCGGCGCCGTTTATTTTGAAGAGAATCCCCCGGCTTTTGTCTTTACAAACCGGCCGGGGCGTGATACGATGATTGCTAATCACAATTTATTGACGAAGGAGCGTATGTCTGCCATGGCCTTCTACTACAGCGAGCCCTCCCACACCTTCAGCGAGTACCTGCTGGTCCCCGGCTACACCTCCCCGGAGTGCGTCCCCGCCAACGTGTCCCTCCGCACGCCCCTGGTGAAGTACCGCCGGGGCCAGGAGGAGTGCCCCCTGAACCTCTCCATCCCCATGGTCTCCGCCATCATGCAGTCCGTGTCCAACGACACCCTGGCGGTGGCCCTGGCCCGGGAGGGGGGACTGTCCTTCATCTACGGCTCCCAGTCCATCGAGTCCGAGGCGGCCATGGTGGCCCGGGTGAAAAACTACAAGGCCGGCTTCGTCACCAGCGACTCCAACCTGCGGCCGGACCAGAAGCTCCAGGACGTGCTGAACCTGAAGGCCCGGAACGGCCACTCCACCGTGGCCATCACCGACGACGGCACCGGCACTGGCAAGCTCCTGGGCATCGTCACCAGCCGGGACTACCGGGTCAGCCGCATGGACCCCGGCACCCCCATCCGGGAGTTCATGACCCCCCTGGAGCGCCTGGTCACCGCCCCGGAGGGCACCACCCTGAAGGAGGCCAACGACATCATCTGGGACCACAAGCTCAACTCTCTGCCCATCGTCTCCGCCGAGGGGAACATGCGCTACTTCGTGTTCCGCAAGGACTACGAGGAGCACAAGTCCAACCCCGGTGAGCTGCTGGACGGCCAGAAGCGGTACATGGTGGGGGCGGGCATCAACACCCGGGACTACGCCCAGCGGGTCCCCGCCCTGGTGGAGGCCGGGGCCGACGTGCTGTGTATCGACTCCTCCGAGGGCTACTCCTGCTGGCAGGAGCAGACCCTGGCCTATATCCGGGAGCGCTACGGCGACACGGTGAAGGTGGGGGCCGGCAACGTGGTGGACCGGGACGGCTTCCTGTTCCTGGCCCGGGCCGGGGCCGACTTCGTGAAGGTGGGCATCGGCGGCGGCTCCATCTGCATCACCCGGGAGACCAAGGGCATCGGCCGGGGCCAGGCCACCGCCCTCATCGAGGTGGCGGCGGCCCGGGACGAGTACTTCCGGGACACCGGCGTGTACATCCCCATCTGCTCCGACGGCGGCATCGTCCACGACTACCACATGACCCTGGCCCTGGCCATGGGGGCCGACTTCCTGATGCTGGGCCGGTACTTCGCCCGCTTCGACGAGAGCCCCACCAACCGGGTCCTGGTCAACGGCCAGTACATGAAGGAGTACTGGGGCGAGGGCTCCAACCGTGCCCGGAACTGGCAGCGCTACGACCTGGGCGGCGGCACGTCCCTGGCCTTCGAGGAGGGGGTGGACTCCTACGTCACCTACGCCGGTCCCCTGAAGGACAACGTGGCCAAGAGCCTGTATAAGGTCAAGTCCACCATGTGCAACTGCGGCGTCACCACCATCCCGGACCTCCAGGCCAACGCCCGGCTGACCCTGGTGTCCGCCACCTCCATCGTGGAGGGCGGGTACCACGACGTGGTGCTGAAGACCCACGGGACTTCGGCGCAACACGGATAACATTTCATATTTTCGGGGCCTCCGGCCCCGTACCCCGGGAGTATGGGGCCTCCGGCCCCATGCGCCGGGTCACTTTTTGTGCGGACAAAAAGTGACCAAAAAACCGCATAAGGGAGGGACCCTTTCGATGGGGTCCCTCCCTTATGTATCCCTCCCCCGCGACGACACAAAGGGGGGCGCGCGTCGGCACAAGCTCCGCATCCCTCATCCTGCCGCGAGCAGCAGGCTTCGGTCGCTCCGCTGCGCCTCCTTCTTCCTCGGCAAACGCTCCGCTGGTTTGCCTCGGAGCGGCCCCTTCGGGGCCGTTATTTACGCCGGACTCCCGGCGGGACAGCCCTCTACTTGTCCTGTTGTCCTTCGGGTTCTCCCGGGGGTGCGATACACCAGAATTTATCAATGTCCCAGTCTACTTTTTCGGCGCTTGGGTCATCTCTGGTTTCTACATATTGAATGTATCGCCGCAAAATCTGTCTGATGTAGGCCGATTTGCTTCTTCTTGATCTCTGCGCCAATTCTTTGAGTTTTTCATTGATCTCTTTGGTCAAAACCACACTGACGGAAATCTTCTCTCCGTTCACGCAATCACCTCCGAACTGTATTTTACCGCAGTTCGGAGGGAAAGTGTTATCGGCAATATTGCCTATGCACAGGGAAACTGCTCTGCCAAGACGAAACAAAGGAAAAATAGCCGCAGTGGCGAACGATACCGAGGGGGTATCCAAAGGGGGGCATGCGCCCCCCTTTGTGTCGTTGCGGGAGGAGGTTCTTAGGAGGGGGACACAGTCGAAAGTGTCCCCCTCCT
>DVGP01000193.1 GCA_018712665.1 Candidatus Pelethomonas intestinigallinarum
CAGACCGCCGCCTACGGCCACTTCGGCCGCAGTGACCTGGACCTGCCCTGGGAGCGGCTGGACATGGTGGAGGCCCTGCAAAACGCGTAAGATCATACAGAAAGCACGTTCGCCCGCCGGCAATGCCGGCGGGCGCTATTTCATTTCTCCGCAAAATCTGTTTGCTTGCCAAAAAATTTGTTTGCTTTTTAGAAGAAGTGTGGTATCATAGAGAAAAAGCGGACGTGTTTTTGTGGAAAACGCGGAAAGGAGCGCCCCTATGGACCGTACATCCGCCTCCCGCCGAGAGACCCTCTTTCGCCTGGACGGCCGGCCGCCCATCGGCGCCGCCGTCTCCATGGCCCTGCAGCACCTGGTGGCCATGATCGTGGGCTGCGTGACCCCGGCCATCATCGTGGCCAACACCGTGGGGCTGGGCCAGGAGGACCGGGTGCTGCTCATCCAGGCGTCCCTGGTGGCCTCCGCAGTGTCCACCCTGCTGCAGCTCTACCCCATCGCCGGCCGCTTCGGCTCAGGGCTGCCGGTGATCATGGGCATCTCCTTCGCCTACGTGCCCAGCATGCAGGCCGCCGCCTCCGCCGGCGGCGTGTCCGCCATCGCCGGGGCCATGGTGGTGGGGGGCGCCGTGGCCCTGCTGGTGGGGATCTTCGTGCGGCAGATCCGCACTCTCTTCCCGCCGGTGATCACCGGGACGGTAATCTTCACCATCGGCCTGTCCCTCTATCCCACCGCCATCAACTACATGGCCGGCGGCTCCGGCAACACCTACGACCTGGTGGTGACCCAGCAGGGGCTGCCGGAGGCCCTGGTCTACGGCTCCTGGCAGAACTGGCTGGTGGCGGCCGTCACCCTGGCGGCGGTGCTGGCGCTGAACCACTACACCAGGGGCTTCTGCAAGATGGCCTCCATCCTCCTGGGGATGGCTGTGGGCTACGCCGCGGCGCTGTGCTTCGGCATGGTGGACTTCAGCGGCGTCGCCTCCTCCGGGTGGGCCGCCGCCCCGGAGGTCCTGCCCTTCGGCATGACCTTCGACCTGGCCTCCTGCGTGTCCATCGGCCTGCTCTTCGCCGTCAACTCCATCCAGGCCATCGGCGACTTCACCGCCACCACCGTGGGGGGCCTGGGCCGGGAGCCCACGGACCGGGAGCTCCAGGGGGGCATCCTCTGCTACGGGGCCACCAACATCCTCTGCGCCTTCTTCGGCGGCCTGCCCACCGCCACCTACTCCCAGAACGTGGGCATCGTGGCCACCAACAAGGTTGTCAACCGCACCGTCTTTACCCTCACCGGCCTCTTCCTGCTGCTGGCGGGGATCTGCCCGAAGTTCTCCGCCGTGCTGACCACCATCCCCCAGTGCGTGCTGGGGGGCGCCACCGTCACCGTGTTCTCCACCATCGCCATGACAGGGATGAAGCTCATCACCGCCCAGGACATGACCGCCCGGAACACCACCATCGTGGGTCTCTCCGCCGCCCTGGGGGTGGGCATATCCCAGGCATCCGCCGCCCTGGGCCAGTTCCCGGAGGCGGTGACCATGATCTTCGGCAAGTCCCCGGTGGTGGTGGCCACCATCCTGGCGGTGGTGCTGAACCTGATCCTGCCCCGGGAGGACCACTGAGGGGGCGGCGGTACATACCCAATACAAAGCGCGGGGGAGCGGGCCGAATGGCCCGCTCCCCGTGTTTTGATCTGTTTTCCAGCGGTCCTAGGACAGCCGCCGTTCGAAGTTGTTGCTGACCTGGACCCCCTCCTGGATGATGAAGAAGGCGTGGGGGTCCGCGCGGTGGAGGGCCTGGCGCAGGTCGTCGATCTCATACTTGCTCAAGCACACGCACAGGATGTGGGTATTCTCTCCGGTGAAGGCCCCCTTTCCCTCCCAGCGGGTGACGCCCCGGTGGAGGTCCTCCATGATAAAGCGGTGAAAGGCCGGGTCCTCCACCTTGGTGAAGATCAGCACCTGGACGTTGACGCTCTGCTGGTGGGCCCTGTCGATGGCCACCGCCTGGAAAACGGTGTTGAGAATGGAGTAGATCATGGTCTCCACATTGAACAGCAGCCCGTACAGGGAGAACAGCACCGCGTTGAACACCAGGTTCACCTGGCCCACGGTGATCCGGGCTCCCCGCTTGGCGATGATCAGGCCCAGGGCGTCCAGCCCGCCGCCGCAGCAGCCGCAGGTGAGGACCAAGCCCGTGCCCACCCCGGAGATGACGCCCCCCAGCAGGCAGCCGGTGAGCAGGTCCGCCACCAGGGGCTCCGCCGGCACCGGCACGATACTGGTGAACAGGGCGTAGGTGGTGGAGCAGATGAGGGTATTTCGGAAGAAGAGCTTGCCCATGAACC
Source organism: Candidatus Pelethomonas intestinigallinarum (assembly GCA_018712665.1). GTDB lineage: Bacteria > Bacillota > Clostridia > Oscillospirales > Oscillospiraceae > Pelethomonas > Pelethomonas intestinigallinarum. The sequence continues at coordinate 2,344 of DVGP01000193.1, forward strand.
GGTAGGACATGACCAGCAGGGGAATATTGAAGGCGTACAGGATCACGCCGGCCAGGTCGATGGGCAGGGTGATCCCTCCCAGGGCGTTGAGGAGCAAGGTCCGCAGCAGCTGGGCCAGGCCCAGCATCCCCCCGGTGTAGAGTCCCAGGGGCACCATAAACACATTGATCCCTACGGCATAGATCAGGCTGCCCAGCACGGCCAGGGTCAGCTTGCCCCAGCCCTTTCGCATCGTAGCGCTCAGCATCGTCTCTCTCCTCTCCCGGCGGGCCGTTCACTGGTCCCGCGACGAGACGAGTGTATCAAATCACAGGCTGTATTGCAAGTACCTTTTCAGCCGCTCCCGGCCCCGGCGGAGGGTCCGGGAGACGGTGGACTTGCACAGCTCCAGCTCCCGGGCGATGGCTGTCACCGACAGGCCCTCGTCGTAATACATGGCCAGTACCTGGGCCTGCCGGTCCGTCAGCTCCTGCCGCCGCGCTTTTCGCAGATTCCGCCGCAGCCGCTCCAGCCTCTCGCTGTTGTCCGACTGCTCCTCCCGCCGCCAGGCCGCCATATCCCCCAGGAACTCATTGTCCCGTCGGCGCAGGGCCGGTCGGGCGCTATAGCGTGTACCGCTCATTTTTGTGGTACCTCCTGTCGTAGTACCGCTCCAGCACCAGGGCGATCTCCCGGGTCTCCCGGTAGAGGGCGCTCAGGTCCCGGACGCGCTGCTCCAGGCGGCTCCTCTCCTCCGGCTCCGCCGTCTTGGCGGCGTCCCGCAGGGCGATGATCCGCAGCCGGATCAGCTCTCCGCTCCGGCGGTAGCTGGCCGCCATCCGCAGCAATGTCATTCCACCGCCCCCTTCCGCCCGGCGGCCAGCCGCTCCGCCTCCTCCGCCAGCCATGCGGCGGCGCAGGCCCCGCACAGCCGCCGTCCCCCCAGGACCCAGTCCAGGTCCCCGGGGTAGAGTTCCATGCCGCAGCGGGGGCACAGCCCCGCCGGCCATGCCCGCTGTAGATCCCGCCATCTCTTTCGTACGATCCGCAAAATAAAAAACCTCCAAAAAAATAAATTTAGTGGTTGACAAATGGGAACATTTCTGGTAACATACACTTCGCTGCTAATCGTGCTGGTATAGCTCAGTTGGTAGAGCAGCTGATTTGTAATCAGCAGGTCGGGGGTTCGAGTCCGTCTACCAGCTCCACCCTCTTTTAGCAGGGACAAGCGAATATGGGAGCGTTCCCGAGTGGCCAAAGGGGGCAGACTGTAAATCTGTTGTCGACGACTTCGGTGGTTCGAATCCACCCGCTCCCACCAAGCAAAACCGCCGTACCGCCTGGTACGGCGGTTTTGCTTGGTGGAAGTGGGCAACCCTCGTTCCCGCTGCCGTCAGGCAGTCGGTGGTCGAATCCCCGCAGCGTTAAGAAAATGTGCCGGTGGCACATTTTTAGCGTAGGCCCGACGGCTATGCCGTCGGGTGAAAGCTTCGTCAGGGGTTGCCGTTTTTCTTATTGCGCGGGTGGATTCGAAAGCCGGCTCTTGGCGGAGTGCCGGCGGCACTCCGCAACCGGCGTGGCTTTTCCGCAGAAAAGCGAATCCACCCACTCCCCCCGTCCCCGCTGCCGTCAGGCAGTCGGCGGTCGAATCCCCGCAGCGGATGCCAGCCCGCCTTACCGGGCACACTGTCTTCAGCCTCAGGAAAGGAGAGCACCATGAATCCCAAAATCTACGAATTTACCGCCGTGATCCGGAAAGTCCCCGACATCGACGGCGCCTATGTGGAGATCCCCTTTGACGTCCGGGAGGAATTCGGCAAAGGTCGGGTCAAGGTCCACGCCACCTTCGACGGCGTGGGCTACGACGGCAGCCTGGTGCGGATGGGTACCCCGTGCCATATCCTGGGCCTGCGCAAGGATATCCGGGCCAGGAGCGGCAAGCAGCCCGGGGACACCGTTGCGGTCCGCCTCCAGGAGCGGCCGTAGCCCCGACGTCCACTGGGTTTGCTCCTGTCCAGCCATTTTATTGGAACGCATGTTCTGTATGGTCTATACCATATCACAGCAAATCTAAAAAGTCAAGCATATTTTTTAGATTTGCTGTTGACTTTTTGCGTAAGTTCAGCTATTCTAAAAATGGAAAATTATTATGATCGCGGAGAGGAGTTCGGACAATGAGCGTAGGCCAGAGGCTGCGGCAGCGGCGGATGGAGCTGAACATGACCCAGACAGAATTGGCCCGGCGGCTGGGCGTTACCCCCGCGGTGGTCAGCAACTATGAATCCGGCCAAAACCCGGTACGGAGCGAGCTGCTGGAGAAACTGATCCAGGTACTGGACGTGGAGCCCAACGTCCTCTTTCAGGACATCTACCGGGGGGCGGGCTTCCCGGTGTCCGGGGAGGAGAGGCGGCTGGTGGAGCGGTACCGGGGGCTGACCACCGTGGGGCGGCAGACCCTCCAGTCGGTGGCGGAGGCCCTGGAGGCCTACCAGGCGGACCTGGACCTCCCCGCCCCGGAGGTCCGGCAGATCCCCCTCTACCGCTGCCCGGCGGCGGCGGGCCTCGCCGCCCCGGTGTTCGGGGAGGACTTCGACTACATCGAGGTCACCGGCGACGTACCCCGGGGGGCGGAGTTCGCGGTGCGCATCCAGGGGGACTCCATGGAGCCCTATATCCGGGACGGCTCCATTGTCTACGTCAACCGCGACCCCCTGGCCAGCGGGGACGTGGGGATCTTCTGTGTGGACGGGGAGATGCTCTGCAAGCAGTACGTCCGGGACCGTCTGGGGATGGTGTACCTCTTCTCCCTGAACCGGAAGCGGGCCGACGCCGACGTGTTCCTGCCCCGGGACAGCGGCCGCAGCATGGTCTGCTTCGGCCGGGTCCTGCTGCCCGCCCGCCCGCCGGTGCCCTCCCTGTCTCTGTGAGCCGCCGGACATATGAATAAAACGACGCCCCCGCGCTCATCACAAGCGCGGGGGCGTCTCGCAGGGAGGGAGATCTCGTTTTTCACTGCGCTACTGGGGCAGGTAGGTCCGCTCCAGATCCCGCACCATCTCGACATACTTGTCCCGGCAGCCGGCGGCGTCGCCGGCCTCGATCCTCCCCAGGCAGGGGAGGAGGTAGTCCCGGTAGATCCTGTCATAGACGGCGGCGCTGTCGGCGCAGAACTCCACGCTGGCGACGATGGCCGGGGCCAGGCGGTAGTACTCCTCCACCAGGGCGGCCCCCTCCGCCGTGGCCAGCAGCTCCCGGTCCCGGAAGCGGCGGAAGGCGGTGAGCTCGTAGCAGTCGTCCCCCTTCCCCTGTTGGCGGCAGACGGCGGTGGTGATGAAGCACAGCCGCTTGCGGAAGCCCTCGGACACGGTCTGGTAGCTGCCCAGGCCGATGGGGTTCTTGGGCCAGCGGGCCACCCACCGGGCCTGGAGGGCCCGGGCCAGCTCCTCGCCGCAGCTCTGGGGCAGGTCCCGCAGGGCAGGGATGGTGTAGATGGCCACCAGGTGCTGGTCCAGGTAGTAGGGGGTCACGGTCCTGCCCCGGGCGGTCCGCCGCCACAGGGCCTCCAGCTCGTCCAGCCAGGCGTCCGCCACCGCCCCGATCAGGGCCTCCCGGCCCTCTCCGGCGGGGAGGGCGGACTCCAGGGACTCCATGTGGGGGGCCAGATGGCCCTGATGCTCCCGGAACAGGCCCTCATAGGTGGTCCGGCCAAACTGCCGGGACAGGGGCCGGTCCTTCTCCACCAGATCACGCAGATTCTTGGCCAGCGCCGCCGTATCCAGCGCTGTCGCAGGTTCCGTCTGCTGAGGTCTCTCCACCCTGGCGCCGCAGTAGGTGCAGAAGCAGGCATCCAGGCCCTGAGGAATGGTCACCGGCCTGCCGCAGCCGGGACAGTTGACAGTGTGATCCATAGGTGGTCCTCCCGTTGTCTTTGGCGGGCGTCAGCCCGAAAGTAAAGCTCCTTGACGGCTTTTGGGCCATCATACCACATCCCGTCGGGAAATTCCACCGTTTCTGTCTTTCCATTCCGCTGTCCTTGTGGTATACTGGAATGTATCGAGTAAACATAGGCGCGCTTCGCCCCGGCGGAGCGGAAAGGAAGGAACTATGGAGCTGAAAGAGATCCTGTCTAAAGTGGACCATACCCTCCTGGCCCAGGGGGCCACATGGGAGGACATTCGGGGCATCTGCGACGACGGCCTGGCCTACGGCACCGCCTCGGTCTGCATCCCCCCCAGCTATGTGGCCCGGGCCCGGGAGTACCTGGGGGACCGGCTGGCGGTGTGCACGGTCATCGGCTTCCCCAACGGCTACGCCACCACGGCGGTGAAGTGCTTTGAAACGGAGGACGCGGTGAAAAACGGGGCCGACGAGATCGACATGGTCATCAACATCGGCTGGGTGAAGGACCAACGCTGGGACGACCTCCTCGCGGAGATCCGGGCGGTGAAGGCCGCCTGCGGTGGGAAGCTGCTGAAGGTCATCATCGAGACCTGCCTGCTCACCGAGGAGGAGAAGATCAAGATGTGCGAGATCGTCTCTAACTCCGGGGCGGAGTACATCAAGACCTCCACCGGCTTCGCCGGCGGTGGGGCTACCTGGGAGGATGTGGCTCTCTTCGCCAAGCACGTGGCCCCCCATGTGGAGATCAAGGCCGCCGGCGGCATCGCCAGCCTCCAGGATGCGGAGGA
>DVGP01000025.1 GCA_018712665.1 Candidatus Pelethomonas intestinigallinarum
GTAGGTCAGCCCGGCGTAGGTGCCGCCGGAGCCGGTGGCGCTGACGATACTGTCAAAGGTCACGCCCATGTCCCGGGATTGGTTCGCGATCTCCAGGGCGCAGTTGACGTAGCCCAGGGACCCCAGGGGCACGGAGCCCCCCACGGGAATGGCGTAGGGGACGTGGCCCGCCCGGCGGAGGTCGGCCATGATGCGGTCCATCTCGGCGTACACGTCGTCGTAGGAGTCGCTGTCCACGAAGCGGACCTCCGCCCCGAAGATGCCGTCCAGGATCAGGTTGCCGCCGGTGAGCTCCCCCCGCTTTTTCAGCACCAGGATGGCGCGCATCCCCAGGCGGGAGGCGCAGGCGGCGGTGAGCATGGCGTGGTTGGACTGGGGGCCGCCGGTGGTGAGGACCACGTCGCAGCCCTTCTCCCGGGCGTCCGCCAGGAGGAACTCCAGCTTGCGGACCTTGTTGCCCCCCAGGGCCACGCCGGTCATGTCGTCCCGCTTGATGTAGAGGTTTTTGCCGCAGCTCCGGCTCAGGTTCTCCAGCTTGTACAGGGGCGTGGGCAGCTGGGCGAAGGGGATGTTGGGAAAATCTGTGAGACGCTTCATAGACTGCTCCTCCTTACGATCCATCTATTGATGATGTTCCTCCGTCCGCTTCAGCTCGCCCAGGTCGTAGGGCGTGGTCTGGTAGACGAAGTAGTTCAGCCAGTTGCTGTAGAGCAGGTTGGCGCAGGAGCGCCAGGTCACCCGGGGGGGCTGGGTGTCGTCGTCGTCAGGGTAGTAGTTCTTGGGCACGGCGATGGGCAGGCCCTTGGCCTTGTCCCGGAGGTACTCCTGCTCCAGGGTCCGGGCGTCGTACTCGCTGTGGCCGGTGATGAAGATCTGCCGCCCGCTCTCGGTGGACAGGGCGTAGATCCCCGCCTCCGGGGAGGTGGACAGGATCTTCAGCGCCGGCACCTTCTCCACGTCCTCCCGGCGGACGGTGGTGTGGCGGGAGTGGGGCACCATGAACACGTCGTCGCTGCCCCGGAAGAGCATGTTGCTCCTCCGCTCCACGATATGGGGGAACACGCCGAAGAGCTTCTCCTTTAAGGGATACTTCTGGATGCCGTAGTGGTAGTAGAGCCCCGCCTGGGCCCCCCAGCAGATGTGGAAGGTGCTGTGGACGTGGGATTTGGTCCACTCCATGATCCGGCACAGCTCCGGCCAGTACTCCACCTCCTCGAAGGGCAGGTGCTCCACCGGCGCGCCGGTGATGACCATGCCGTCGAAGTTCCGGTCCTTCACGTCGTCAAAGTGCTTGTAGAAGGCCAGCATGTGCTCCTGGGGGGTGTTCTTCGGCACGTGGCCGGCGGGGCAGATCAGCTCCAGCTCCACCTGAAGGGGGGTGTTGGACAGCAGCCGGCTCAGCTGGGTCTCCGTCGCGATCTTGGTGGGCATCAGGTTCAGCAGCAAAATCTGCAGGGGCCGGATGTCCTGGGTCCGGGCCCGGGTCTCGGTCATGACGAAGATGTTCTCCTCCGTCAGGGTCTTCACCGCGGGCAGCTCGTTGGGGATACGGATTGGCATAGGGTCTGATTCTCCTCTGCGGGAAGCGGACGCTTCCCGCGCAAAAATTTTTGCCCAGCTTTTTACAAAAAGCTGGCGGGGGTCCGGGGCAGAGCCCCGGCGGGTCCAGGGCGGAGCCCTGGCGGGGACCGGGGCGGGGCCCCGGCGGGTCCAGGGCAGAGCCCTGGCGGGGTGCGGGGCAGAGCCCCGGCGGGTCCAGGGCGAAGCCCTGGCGGGGACCGGGGTGGAACCCCGGCGGGGTGCGGGGCGGAGCCCCGCCTACAGGGCGGCCAGGGCCTGGGCCAGATCCTCGATCAGGTCCTCCCGGCTTTCCAGGCCCACGCTGAGGCGGACCATGTCCGCCGGGACGCCGGCGGCCTCCAGCTCCCGGTCATTCATCTGCCGGTGGGTGGAGCTGGCGGGGTGGAGGCAGCAGGTCCGGGCGTCGGCCACGTGGGTGGCGATGGCCCCCAGGCGCAGGTGCTTCATGAAGGCCTCCGCCGCCGTCCGGCCCCCCTTCACGGCGAAGCTCACCACGCCGCAGGAGCCGTGGGGCAGGTACTTCTCCGCCAGGGCGTGGTAGGGGTCCCCGGGCAGGCCGCTGTAGCGGACCCAGGCCACCTTGGGGTGGCCGGCCAGGAACTCCGCCACCGCCTGGGCGTTCTCGCAGTGGCGGGCCATGCGGACGTGGAGGCTCTCCAGCCCCAGATTCAGCAGGAAGGCGTTCTGGGGGGAGGCCATGGCCCCGAAGTCCCGCATGAGCTGGGCGGTGGCCTTGTTGATGAAGGCCCCCTCCCTCCCGAACTTCTCGGCGTAGATGACGCCGTGGTAGCTCTCGTCGGGGGTGGTGAGGCCGGGGAACTTGTCCTTGTGGGCCATCCAGTCGAACCTGCCCCCGTCCACGACGCACCCGCCCAGGGCGGCGGCGTGGCCGTCCATGTACTTGGTGGTGGAGTGGGTGACGATGTCCGCGCCCCACGCCAGGGGGCGGCAGTTCACCGGGGTGGCGAAGGTGTTGTCCACGATGAGGGGCACGCCGTGGATGTGGGCGGCGGCGGCGAACTTCTCGATGTCCAGCACGGTGAGGGCCGGGTTGGCGATGGTCTCGCCGAAGACGGCCTTGGTGTTGGGGCGGAAGGCGGCGTTCAGCTCCTCCTCGGTGCAGTCCGGGGAGACGAAGGTGAACTCAATCCCCATTTTCTTCATGGTCACGGAGAAGAGGTTGTAGGTGCCGCCGTAGATGGAGTTGGAGGCCACCACATGGTCCCCGCAGGAGGCGATGTTGAACACGGCATAGAAGTTGGCCGCCTGGCCGGAGGAGGTGAGCATCCCCATGGTCCCGCCCTCCAGGGCGGCGATCTTGGCCGCCACGGCGTCGCAGGTGGGGTTTTGCAGGCGGGAGTAGAAGTAGCCCTGGGCCTCCAGGTCGAAGAGCTTGCCCATGTCCTCGCTGGTGTCGTACTTGAAGGTGGTGGACTGGACAATGGGGATCTGCCGGGGCTCCCCGTTGCCGGGGCGGTAGCCCCCCTGGACGCAGATGGTGTCGATGCGGTCGGTCATGGCGCGCCTCCTTGAATGGAAATACTGGGAATCCTAATAGAAAAAAGATACAACACCCCGCCGGGTTTGTCAATGCCGCCGCTGTTGGGCCCCGGCAACCCGCTCTCCAATATTGGTGTTGACTTCCTCTTTTGCACGTGGTATATTTCTATCATAACAAGCGAAATTTACCACATAAAAGGAGACGTGACCGATGAAACTGTCAAAGCGATGGCTGTACGGCTCCATGGGCTTTCTCTCCCTGCTGGGGCTGATCGGGATTTTCACGGAGGAGCATGGCTTTCTGGCGTTCTTCGCCTTCGCCGTGGACTTCGAGTTTTTCTTCCTCCCCTCCGACGAGATGGTGGACTCGTACATGACCCGGTCCGCCGCCCGGGGCTTTTTCTGCGGGATGCTGTCGGTGGCCGTCGTGGCCCTGGCCGCCTTCTTCTGGACCGGCCGGGACGGCGGGGAGGCCCTGGCGGCGGCCTTCTCCGCGGGGTGGGCGGTGTCTGTTGTGGTGTACGCGCTGTCCGCCGCCTACTACGGCTTCCGGGAGAAGTGGGGGCTGGAGCCGTGATCAAAAACAGGATCAAGGAGCATCGGGCCCGCTGTGACATGACCCAGGAGGACCTGGCCCGGCTGGTGGGCGTGCGCCGGGAGACCATCGGGAATCTGGAGAAGGGGCGGTACAACCCCTCCCTGGTCCTGGCCTGGAACATCGCCAAGGTCTTCCAGGTGCCCATCGAAGAGGTTTTTACGGTGGAAGAATAAACAGCAGACTACCCCAAAATGAAGAAGGAGGGCGGGGCCGCTTACCAGCGGCTCCGCCCTCCGTTGCTCTTCCATGAAATGGTCTATGCGGCGGGGATCAGTAGGCCACGCCCCAGATGATGTCGGTGGCGCACTCCTTGCCGCACACCGGGCACTTGCCGGTGGTGCCGGACTGCTCCAGGGGCATGCACCGGGAGGAGACGCCCACCTTGTCCTTCATGGCCAGCTCGCAGGCCAGGTCGCCGCACCACTTGGTGCGGACGAAGCCGCCGCTGTGGGCCTCCAGGGTCTCCTTGACCTCCTCCCAGGTCTCCGCCTGGAAGGTGTTGGCGTCCAGGTTGGCCTTGGCCATGGCGTACATGTTGTGGTGGATATCGTCCAGGAGGGCCGCCACGGCGCTCTCCAGCTCGGCCAGGGGAACGAAGGTCTTCTCCCCGGTGTCCCGGCGGGCCAGGCAGCACTGGCCCTTCTCCATATCCTTCGGACCGATCTCCACCCGCACGGGCACGCCCCGCATCTCGTACTCGGCAAATTTCCAGCCGGGGGCCTTATCGCTCACGTCGATTTTGGCCCGGACCCCGGCGGCCTGGAGACGGCTGAGGAGGTCCTGGGCGGCGTCGGTGACCCCGGGCTTGTGCTGGGCTACGGGGATGACGATCACCTGGATGGGGGCAATCCGGGGGGGCAGCACCAGGCCGTTGTCGTCACCGTGGGTCATGATGATGCCGCCGATCATCCGGGTGGACACGCCCCAGGAGGTCTGGTGGGGGTGGTGGAGCTGGTTGTCGGAGCCGGTGAAGGTGATGTCGAAGGCCCGGGCGAAGCCGTCGCCGAAGTAGTGGCTGGTACCGGCCTGGAGGGCCTTCTTGTCGTGCATCATGCACTCCACGGTGTAGGTCTCCTCCGCGCCTTTGAACTTCTCCTTGTCGGTCTTGCGGCCCTTGAGGACAGGCATGGCCAGCACGTTCTCCATGAAGTCCGCGTAGATGTTCAGCATCCGCATGGTCTCTTCCCGGGCCTCCTCCTCGGTGGCGTGCATGGTGTGGCCCTCCTGCCACAAAAACTCCCGGTGGCGCAGGAACGGGCGGCTGGTCTTCTCCCAGCGCAGGACGGAGCACCACTGGTTGTACAGCTTCGGCAGGTCCCGGTGGGAGTGGATGATGTTCTTGTAGTGCTCACAGAAGAGGGTCTCGCTGGTGGGGCGGATGCAGCAGCGCTCCTCCAGCTTCTCGCTGCCGCCCACGGTGACCCAGGCACACTCCGGGGCGAAGCCCTCCACGTGGTCCTTCTCCTTCTGCAGCAGGCTCTCGGGGATGAGCATGGGCAGATACACGTTCTCGTGGCCGGTCTCCTTGAATCGCTTGTCCAGCTCCTTCTGGATATTCTCCCAGATGGCGTAGCCGTAGGGGCGGTAGATGAACATGCCCTTGATGGAGGAGTAGTCGATGAGCTCCGCCTTGGTGCACACGTCGGTGTACCACTGGGCAAAATCCACATCCCGGGCGGTAATGGCATCCACCTGTCTCTTGTCCTGTGCCATAGTGTTTCTCTCCTGTTTTCATTTAATATTTATGTGAAAATGGGAATTTTCTGAACAACTATTGTAGCTTTCCCGGAGGAAATTGTCAATACTTATGTGGGCCCTTTGCCCCGGGCTTCTCCAGCGGACGGGGAGCTTCATCCGCAGGGAGAGGGGCGCGGCAGAACCCTCCGCGGGGCACGGCGGGGCCCGCTCCGCAAAAACCGCCCTTTACAGCGGGGGGGCCGTATGCTATAATCCCTCCGACTGGTTTCCACACCCAGTCCAAGCGCTGCCCCGGCCCGGGGCGGCGTTCGTTCGGCGGCGGGGCCGGGAAAAGCACCGCCGCCGTTCTCTAAACAAAAAATGGAGGTAACAGAATATGAAACACATCACCGTCCGCCAACTCACCGCCGCCGCCCTGGTGGGGGCCCTGTACGTGGTCATGGGCTACTTCGGCAACATCTTCGGCCTGACCTTCGGCCCCGTCCAGTGCCGCTTCGCCGAGGCCCTGACCGTCCTGCCCTTCCTGGCCCCGGTCACCAGCTGGGGGCTCTTCATCGGGTGCCTGATCGTCAACATCCTCAGCCCCTACGGGCCGCTGGACATGGTGGTGGGCTCCGCCGCCACCCTCATCGCCGCCCTCCTCACCGCCCGGTGCCCCAACAAGTGGCTGGCCCCCCTGCCCCCGGTGCTGTGCAACGGGCTGCTGGTGGGGGCGGTCATCGCCTTCCAGGAGGTGGGCTTCACCGCCGCCTTCCCCGGGGTGTACGCCTACAACGCCCTGACCGTGGGAGGCGGAGAGCTCATCGCCTGCTGCGCCCTGGGCCTTCCCCTGCTGGCGGCCCTGGAGCGGGCCGGCGTGCCGGAGCGGCTGGCGGCGTAAGGCGGGCCGGATGCAGAGAGGAGAGAGACCGTGGGAGAGAACAAGTACGACGATCTGGTGTTTTTTGACAAGTACAGCCGGATGGCACGGTCCCGGCAGGGGCTGTCCGGGGCCGGAGAGTGGAAGACCCTGGAGAAGCTGCTGCCGGACTTTGCCGGGAAGCGGGTGCTGGACCTGGGCTGCGGCTACGGCTGGCACTGCCGATACGCGGCGGAGCACGGCGCGGCATCCGTCGTTGGGGTGGACTGCTCGGAGCGGATGCTGGCGGTGGCCCGGGAGAAGACGGCGGACCTCCCCCAGGTGACCTATGTGAAGGAAGCCATGGAGGACGTGGATTTTTCCCCGGAGAGCTTCGACGTGGTCCTCTCCTCCCTGGCCTTCCATTATGTGGAGGACTTCCCCGCCCTGCGGGAGAAGATCCGGCGGTGGCTGGTCCCCGGCGGGGACTTCGTCTTCTCCGTGGAGCACCCCATCTTCACCGCCCGGGGGGACCAGGACTGGCTCTACGGCCCCGGCGGGGAGATCGACTGCTTCCCCGTGGACAACTACTTCTTTGAGGGGCGGCGGCGGGCCGTGTTCCTGGGGGAGCCGGTGACCAAGTACCACCGCACCCTCACCACCTATCTGGACGGCCTTCTCACCGGGGGCTTCGCCCTTCGGCGCGTGGCGGAGCCCATGCCGCCGGAGGAGATGCTGGACATCCCCGGAATGCGGGATGAGCTGCGCCGCCCCATGATGCTGCTGGTGGCGGCCCTGCGGCTGTAAAAGGCCGCACGCTGCCGCGCCTGCTGTACGCGCCTCCCGCGCCTCCGCCGCGGGAGGCGCGGCGGCCCGGCACCATCCATCTTGACAAAGGGCTGTGAACCGAGTATAATGGTGAGCAGTACCTTGAAAGGAAGGGCCTTTTGACGGCGTATGGACGGCGAAGACAGCGGCGATAACGACCGAACCGAATACTGTTTTCAAGAAGAGTTGAGACATGACCTGTCACAAATGGCGTGAGAGGTTGTGTCTTTTTGCGCGTTTTAAGGCCATGACCCCCGGCGGCCCGCCCCCCGAATGCCGCCGGGAGACCACTATGAACCAGCCCGCCGAACCGGTCGGGCGCGAACAGAAGGAGAGCACAGACATATGGGCAGCATCCCGCAACAATTGCTATTACAACTGATCCTGATCCTGATCAACGCCTTTTTCGCCATGACGGAGATGGCGGTGGTCACCCTCAACGCCGGCAAGGTCCGGCGCATGGCGGAGGAGGGGGACAAGGCCGCCCCCCGCATCCTGAGGATGGTGGAGGAGCCCTCCGCCTTCCTCTCCACCATCCAGATCGCCATCACCCTGTCGGGCTATCTGGGCAGCGCCTTCGCCGCGGAGAACTTTTCCGACCCCCTGGTGAACTGGATCTACAACGGCCTGGGCTTCCAGGCGGTGCCGGAGCGGGTCCTGGACACCGTGGCGGTGGTGGTCATCACCATCATCCTGTCCTACTTCACCCTGGTCCTGGGTGAGCTGGTGCCCAAGCGCATTGCCATGCAGAAGCCCTACCAGGTGGCCAAGATCTCCGCCGGAGTGGTCTCCGCCATGGCAGCGGTGGTCCGGCCTGTGGTGTGGCTGCTGTCCGCCTCCACCAACGGGGTGCTGCGGCTGCTGCACATGAAGGTGGAGGCCCAGGAGGAGGCTGTCACCGAGGACGAGATCCGCATGATGGTGGACCTGGGCGAGGCCAACGGCTCCATCGAGAGCGGCGAGCGGGAGATGATCGACAACGTCTTTGAGTTCGGCGACGCCATGGTCCGGGATGTGATGGTCCATGTCTCCGACATCACCGCGTTTTCCCGGGACGCTGAGGACGGGGAGATCGAGCAGACCATCCGCTCCAGCGGCCTGAGCCGCTACCCGGTCTACGACGGGGATATCCACAATATCCTGGGCATCCTCAATGCCCGGGAGTTCCTCCTGGACCGGGTTGGGGACCAGACCCGGCCCCTGACGGCCCTGCTGCGCCCGGCCTACTTTGTGCCGGACACCCTGAAGGCTTCCATTCTGATGCAGGATATGCGCTCGAAGAAGATCCACATCGCCATCGTTGTGGACGAGTACGGCGACACGGCGGGCCTTGTGACCATGGAGGACCTGCTGGAGGAGATCGTGGGCAACATCTACGACGAGTACGATCCCTCCGAGCCGGCGGAGATTGAGGAGCTGGAGCCGGGGCTGTGGCGGGTCAGCGGCAGCGCCGACGTGGAGGAGGTGGCCGAGGCCGTGGGGGTGGAGATCCCCGAGGACGACCTGGAGTTCGACACCGTGGGCGGCCTGGTCTTCAGCCAGCTTCACACCATCCCCAAGGACGGCACGGTCCTGGATGTGGACGCCTACGGCATGCACATCCACGTGGAGCACATTGAGGACCGGCGTATCGTGGCGGCCACTGTCTGCCGCAGCCAGCCGGCTCCGGCTCCCGAGGAGGCGGCGGCCAGGACCCAGGCCTGACCCGGCTTTCACGAGGGCTGCAAAAACCCCTTCCCTTCCCCTTGACAACGGGAGAAAAAACCGTTACCATCGTCAGGCGGCTCCATCTGGGGCCGCCTGACGGTTTCCTAAAATAGCCCCATGGCGTTTGATTTTGATACCAGACCGGCTGCACGCCCCCTCCCCAGGGACATGGCGTGGGCCATTTTGCTATGCTTTAGCGTAGTGCTCGATCAATATAACCGGAGCTTTCCGGAGAGGAGGCGGAGATATGGCAATGGAACAGCTGCTGCGGATGCTGCTGACGATCCCGGAGGTGTCGGCCCTGGTCCGGGCGGTGGAGCGGGGGGAGTGCCCCGCCGCCGTCACCGGGCTGGGTCCCGTCCACCGCGCCCAGGCGGCGGCGGCCCTGGCCCTGGAGACCGGACGGCCCCTGGTGATGGTCTGTGCCGACGAGGGGGAGGCGGGCCGCCTGGGGGAGGACCTGCGGAATCTGACGGGAGAGGAGCCGCTGAAACTCTTCGCCCGGGAGCTCTTTGTCAAGGCGGGCACCGTCATCTCCCGCCAGTGGGAGCACCGGCGGATCGCCTCCCTCTACGCCCTCACCCAGGGCCGGGGCCGGGTGGTGGTGGCCACCTGCGAGGGCCTGCTGCAGAAGACCACGCCGCCGGAGAAGCTGGGGGCGGCGGCCCTCCGCCTGGCGGTGGGGGAGCGGCTGGACCTCACCGCCCTGCCCGGCCGCCTGGTGGCCGCCGGGTACACCCGGTGCGACCAGGTGGAGGGCGTGGGGCAGTTCGCCCTCCGTGGGGGCATCCTGGATGTGTTCTCCCCCATGATGGACCAGCCCGTCCGCTGCGAGTTCTTCGACGACGAGATCGACTCCCTGGGGGAGTTCGACACCGCCACCCAGCGGCGGACGGCAAACCTGGAGGAGGCTCTGCTGCTGCCCGCTCTGGAGCTGCTGCCCGGGGCGGATCTGGCCTCCTGCTTCGACTACCTCCCCCCGGACGCACTGGTGTGCCTTGGGGAGACGGGACGGCTGACGGAGCGGGTGAAGGCCGTGCTCTGGCAGGCCCGGGAGGACACGGAGAGCCTGCTGGCCGCCGGGGAGAAGGACGGGGACCTGACGAGGCTGCTGCTGAGCCAGAGCGAGTGGCTGGAGGCGCTGGGGCGCTTCCCCCTGTGCATGATGGACGCCCTGCCCACCTCCCGGTACCCCCTGGCCCCCAGGACGCTGCTGTCGGTGGGGGCCAAGCAGCTCAGCGCCTACGGCGGCAGCGTGGAGACCGCCGCCGGGGACCTGCAGCACTACCTGAGCGCCGGGTACGCCGCTCTGCTGCTGTGCGGCAACCAGACCCGGTGCCGGAACATGCAGCGGATGCTCCAGGAGCGGGGCATCGCCGCCGCCCTGGACTTCGACTGCCGGGAGATGCCCCGGCCGGGCCAGGCGAGAATCTCCGCCGGGGCCCTCTCCGCCGGGGCGGAGTACCCCCAGATCTCCCTGGCCGTCCTCACCGAGGGCCAGCTCACCGCGGCGGTGGCGGGCAAGCGCCCCGCCAGGCACGGAGGCGGCGACAGCCGCCGGAAGCTCCTGAGCTACACCGACCTGACGGTAGGCGACCTGGTGGTCCACACCCACCACGGCGTGGGCCGGTTCGAGGGCATCCGCAAGATGCCTGTGGACGGGGTGGAGAAGGACTACATCAAGATCGCCTACGCCGGGGGGGACAGCCTCTACGTCCCCGCCACCCAGCTGGACATGGTGTCCAAGTACATCGGCGGGGGCGGCGGCGAGGAGGACGGCCGCCCCGTCAAGCTCAACAAGCTGGGGGGCACCGACTGGTCGAAGCAGAAGAGCCGGGCCAAGGCCGCTGCCAAGGACCTGGCCAAGGGCCTTATCGCCCTGTACGCCGAGCGCCAGCGCCGGCCGGGCTTCGCCTTCTCTCCGGACTCCCCCTGGCAGCAGGAGTTCGAGGAGGCCTTCGACTACCCGGAGACCGAGGACCAGCTGCGGTGCATCGCGGAGATCAAAAAGGACATGGAGCGGCCCGTGCCCATGGACCGGCTCCTCTGCGGCGACGTGGGCTACGGCAAGACGGAGGTGGCCCTGCGGGCGGTGATGAAGTGCGTGCTGGACGGCAAGCAGGCCGCCATCCTGGTGCCCACCACCGTCCTGGCACAGCAGCACTTCGCCACGGCGGTGAACCGCTTCCGCTCCTTCCCGGTGGAGATCCGGGTGCTCAGCCGCTTCCAGACCCCGGGGCAGGCACGGCAGATCCTGTCGGACCTGGCCGCGGGGCATATCGACCTGCTCATCGGCACCCACAAGCTGCTGCAGAAGGACATCCACTTCAAGGACCTGGGGCTGCTGGTGGTGGACGAGGAGCAGCGCTTCGGCGTCACCCACAAGGAGAAGCTCAAGGAGATGGCCCGGCAGGTGGACGTGCTCACGTTGTCCGCCACCCCCATCCCCCGGACGCTGAACATGGCCCTCTCCGGCATCCGTGACATGTCCACCCTGGAGGAGCCCCCCCGGAACCGCCAGCCGGTGCAGACCTACGTGGTGGAGCACGACTGGGGGATGCTGGCCGGGGCCATGCGCCGGGAGGTCGACCGGGGCGGCCAGGTCTACTACCTCCACAACCGGGTGGATACCATCGACCTCACCGCCGCCCGGATCCAGAAGCTCCTGGGGGAGGACGTGAAGGTGGTGGTGGGCCACGGGAAGATGGGGGAGCGGCAGCTCTCCTCCGTCATGCAGCAGATGGTGGAGGGCACCGCCCAGGTGCTGGTGTGCACCACCATCATCGAGACCGGCATCGACATTGCCAATGTCAACACCCTGGTCATCGAGGACGCGGACAAGATGGGCCTCAGCCAGCTCCACCAGATCCGGGGCCGCATCGGCCGCAGTGCCCGCCGGGCCTACGCCTACATGACCTACCGCCGGGGGAAGGTCCTCTCGGAGATCGCCAGCAAGCGGCTGACCGCCATCAAGGAGTACGTGGAGTTCGGCTCCGGGTTCAAGATCGCCATGCGGGACCTGGAGATCCGGGGGGCGGGGAACCTGCTGGGCCCGGAGCAGTCCGGGTACATGATGAGCGTGGGCTACGACATGTATCTGCAGCTGCTGGAGGACGCGGTTCTGGAGGAGAAGGGCGAGGGGAAGAAGGTGGCCGCGGAGTGCTCCGCGGACCTGACGGTGAACGCCAACATCCCCGAGCGGTATGTGCCCTCCGCCGAGCAGCGGATGGACCTCTACCGCCGCATCGCCGCCGTCCGGGGCCCCGAGGACGCCTCGGATCTGATGGACGAGCTGATGGACCGATACGGCGACATCCCCCAGTCCGTCCACACCCTGCTGGACGTGGCCCTGCTCCGGGCCGCCGCGTCAAAGGCGGGCATCTCCGACATCTCCCAGCGGGGAGACGCCGTCAAGTTTACCGTGGCCCGCTTCGATGTGGGCGCCATCGGCCGGGTCTGCTCCAGCCCCAAGTACCGCCAGCGGCTGCAGCTGGCCGCCGGGGATACCCCCTCCCTCACCCTGCGCCTGCGGCCCAAGGAGCAGGTGCTGGCCGCGGCATTGGAGCTGGTGGAGGACCTGGAGCTGGCCGGAGGGCGCGGAGAGGAAAATTGAGATTGTCACGGAGGCTCTGCCGTGATATGATAGATAAAGTTTGATAAAATCCCACCGGAGGCGCGGCAGCGAAACCTCTCCGGCGGGAAAGCGGACCTGACACGAAAAGGAGAAAGACATGAAAAGATGGATGAGCGCCCTGCTGGCGGCGCTGCTGCTGGCCCTGTGCGTGGGCTGTGGAAACCAGGCGGAGGAGCCCTCCGGCATTTACTACGACATCACCGGCATCGCCCCCACGGAGACGGTGATGACCGTGGACGGCAACGAGATCCCGGCCCAGATGTATTTCTACTGGACCGCCTACAACTGCAGCTACCTTGAGTACCAGCTCGGCATGCTCGCCGCCTATGGCATGAGCGGCGACCTGGTCAACGTCGAGGATGGCTCTGTGAACTGGGACGCCCCGTTCTCCGAGGACCAGACTCTCAGCCAATATGTCAAGGAGGAGACGAAGTCTGCCGTCACCTTTTACGCCGTGGCGGAGAACCTGGCTGCGGAGCTGGGCGTGACCCTCACGGAGGAGGATGAGACGGCCATTGCCGACAACCGGGCCTCCATGGTGGAGGAGCTGGGCGGCGAGGATGCCTACGCCCAATACCTGGACGAACTGGGAGTGGATGAGGAGACCTTCACCCGGCTCCAGTCCGCCTCCCTTCTGATCGGTGATATGACGGACCTGACGCTCCAGGAGGGCAGTGAGCTGTACCTGCCGGAGGAGGGTTACGACCAGTACGCCACCTACGCCGACCACATCCTCCTGGCCACTCAGGACACCGCCACCGGCGCGGCCCTCAGCGAGGAGGAGATCGCGGAAAAGCGCCAGACCGCGGAGGACCTGCTCTCCCAGCTCCAGGCCTCCGACGATGTGGTGACCCTCTTCGGCCAGCTGGCGGACGAGTACAGCGAGGACCCCGGCCGGGCGGAGAACCCCGACGGATACATCTATACTCCCGGCACCATGGTCGCCGTCTTTGAGGACGCGGCGGTGGCCCTGGAGCCCGGCCAGGTCAGCGGCATCGTGGAGAGCGACTACGGCTACCACATCATCCTGCGCCGGGACCTGAGCGAGGGGCTGGCCAATGACCCCGACACGAAGCGGGCCCTGGCCCAGCAGCACCTCCAGGGGCTTCTGGAGGAGCGGATGGCGGAGGCCGAGGTGACGGTCAGCGAGAAGCTGAACACCCTCGATCCCGGCGCCTTCTATACCCAGTATGTCGCGGAGCTGGAGGCCATGCGGGCGCCCGCCGATGAGGCCGCCGGGGAAGATGGGGCCGATGCTGGCGCCGCCGGGGATGCCTCTGGGGATACCGCCGGCGAGACGGAGACCAGCGGCAATACGGAGACTAGCGGCAATACAGAGACTAGCGGCGAGGCGGAAGCCGGCAGCGGGAATGGCGGCGAGTCCTCCGGCCAGTGACCCGTCTGAACCGGACGGCGGAGGGACCGCTATGCCCAATGGAATTTTGATCATTGACAAACCAACAGACTGGACCAGCATGGATGTGCGCGCCCCAGCAGGCGCGCCGCGCCTGCCGGGGACCCCTGACTGATTTGACATGCTCGGGCGAAGTACCCGCAAGGGGTACGCCGCATTCGTAAGGCAGCAAAGCTGCCGACGGCTGCGCGGTTCATTCGCCCTGCGCCAAGGTTTTGGCCTCCGGCCAAAACGCTTGTACGGCGCATGAGCGCCGACGCTTGGCGCACGGAGGATAAGGCTATGCCCAATGGAATTTTGATCATCGACAAACCAACAGACTGGACCAGCATGGATGTATGCGCCAAGCTGCGGGGCATTCTGAAGGAAAAAAAGATCGGCCACGGCGGGACCCTGGACCCCGTGGCCACCGGTGTGCTGCCGGTGTTTGTGGGCAGCGCCACCCGGGCGGTGGAGTTCGCGGAGAAGGGGGACAAGGAGTATATCGCCGGGCTGCGGCTGGGCCTTGTGACCAACACCCAGGACACCACGGGGGAGATTCTGGAGGAGCGGCCCACGGCCGTGGACCGGGAGGCGCTGGAGGCGGTGCTGCCCCGGTTCACCGGCCCCATCGCCCAGGTGCCCCCCATGTTCTCCGCCATCAAGCGGGACGGCAAGAAGCTCTACGAGCTGGCCCGGGCGGGCCGGGAGGTGGAGCGGGCTCCCCGGCCCGTGACCATCCACGCCCTGGAAATTCTGGAGCGGCGGGGCCCGGCGGAGTACCTGCTCCGGGTGCGCTGCTCCAAGGGCACCTATGTCCGCACCCTCTGCCACGACATCGGCCAGGCCCTGGGCTGCGGCGGGTGCATGTCCTCCCTGCGGCGGACCATGGCCGCCGGGTTCACCCTGGACCAGGCGGTGACGCTGGAGGAGGCCCAGGAGCGGGGCGCGGCGCTGTTGCTGCCCACTGACCGGTTTTTCGCGGGCTGCCCCGCCCATCACCTGACCTCCCAGCGGCGGGAGCGGTTGTGCCGCAACGGCAATCCCATCCCCGGGGAGGGCTTGGCGGAGGGGGTCCTCTACCGGGTCTACGGCCAGGACGGGACCTTCCTGTGCCTGAGCCGCTGCCAGAGGGGGATGCTGGTGTCGGTGAAGAACTTCTTCGGCGGCTGAGGCCGCCGGCGCCCCCGCTGGATGCCAGATGAAAGGACGATGCCCATGGAAGAAAGCAAGAGAAACGTGATCGCCTTAGGATTTTTCGACGGCGTCCATCTGGGCCACCAGGCCCTGCTGCGGCGGGCGGCGGAGCGGGCGGAGGCACTGGGGATGGCCCCGGCGATGTTCACCTTTGACCGCTCCCCCCGGGAGTTTGTCACCGGCAGGCCGGTGCCCCTGCTGACCACGGCGGAGGAGCGGCGGGAGAAGGTCCGGACCCTCTTCCCGGACATGGAGGTCATCGTGGCCCCCTTTGACCGGGAGATGATGACCATGCCCTGGGTGGATTTCGTGCTGCTGTTGGCCCGGGAGTACCGGGCCGGCTGGCTGGTGGCGGGCCACGACTACCGCTTCGGCCACAAAAACGCCGGGACCCCCGCCCTGCTGATGAAGAAGGCGGCCCAGCTGGGCATGGGCTGCGACATCATCCCCGCCGTCACCCTGGACGGGATCACCGTCAGCTCCACCTACATCCGCTCCCTGCTGGAGCGGGGGGATGTGGAGGAGGCCGCCCGGTTCCTGGGCGGGCCCTTCGCCCTCACCGGCCGGGTCCGCCACGGCCGTGGCCTGGGCTCCCGGCTGGGGGCCCCCACCCTGAACGTGATCCCGCAGCCGGAGCAGGCCCTGCCCGCCAACGGCGTGTACGTGACCCGGGTCCTGTCCGGGGAGCGGACCTACGGGGCGGTGACCAACGTGGGGGTGCGGCCCACGGTGGAGGAGGGCGGCGGGATCACGGTGGAGAGCCACCTGCTGGACCAGGATCTCCAGCTCTACGGCAGCCTGTGCCGGGTGGAATTCCTGGCCCACATCCGCCCGGAGCGGCGGTTTGAGGACCTGGAGGCCCTGCGCCGGCAGATCGCCGCCGACGCCGACGCCGCCCGGCGGTATTTCCGGGAACACGTATAAAGTCCACAGAGAAGCAGAGCGCCGCGCCTGAGCTTGGCTCAGACGCGGCGCTTTCTGTTTCAAACGGAACGTCTCTCCGTGTCACCCCGTCAGAAGGCAAGGAGGAGTCCGGCGGTCAGGGCCGCCAGGGCCCCGGTGGCTGCCGTCAGCCAGGCCCACAGGGGCAGCCGCCGCCACAGGGGGGGCTTTCTGGTCTGGCAGGCCGCGTACCCCCTGGCGATGCGGCAGGCCTCCCCCAGCACCTGCTGGGAGGTGACCCCCTCCTGGGTGAACGCGTCGTTTCTGACAATGAATATCGCTTGCTCAAAGAGCTTGGGGTCCGGGGAATCCACCACGATCACCCGGCGGGAGGTGCCTTTTACCATGGGCGCCGCTCCTTTCTGTCATGAAATACTGGAATACCATAGAGGGCAGCTGTCGCGGCCTTCAGAGCTGATTGCATTTCCAGTGTTTCCCGCCGGAGGGTGGATTATACCTCCCGCCGCCCCCGATTTTGGGGCGGCAGATACAGGCACATGGCGCTGCGGTCGTCGTCCCCCTTCCGCCGCTGGTAGCACTCCCGCAGCACCAGGGACACCAGCACGTTGGGGTCGTCCCCCTGCCACCCCGCCAGCAGGTCCTGGAGCCACTGGTCGTCGCCGCTGTCAGCCACGCCGTCGCTGACCATGAGGAGGAAGGTGTTCTCCTCCAGGGGGAAGCGGGCGGGGGTGGGCACGGCGGCAGTGTCCTGGAGCCCGGCGGGGAGGGCGGCGCCGGTGAGGCGGCGGACCGACCCCTGGCGCTTGACGTAGGTGGGGGCTGCGCCGTACTTGTAGAGCACCGCCTCCCGGCCCTGGAGGTCCGCCTCCAGCAGGTCGATGGTGGTGAAGCTCCCCTGCTCGTCCCCCCGGAGGTTCAGCGCGGTGTTCACCGTCCGCAGGGCGGGGCCCGCCTCAATGCCGGCGGTGAGGAACTGCTCCACCAGCCGCAGGGTCATCTGGCTCTCCCGCTGGGCCTCCCGGCCGCTGCCCATGCCGTCGGACAGGAGGAGGAAGAGCTTCCCCTGGCCGCCCCGGAAGTAGGTCAGGCTGTCCCCGCATACCCGCTGGCCCTCCTTGGGGGCGGAGCCCAGGGCCACGTCGTGGGGCATCTCCTTCCCTTGCCGGGGGGCGGGCTCCTCGGCGGCCATGGCCTGGGCCACCAGCTCCCCCAGCTGGACGTACTGGCCCCGGGTCCGCTGGCGCTCGGCGTCCAGCTGCCGGCGGTACTGCCGCCGCAGCAGCAGGGCGGTGACCTCGGTGCTGATGGCGGAGAGGAGCTGGGGAAAGTGGATGCAGCGGTTGGCGAAGTAGGGGGCGAAGTCCTCCGGCTCCGCCCGGCCCCGGGCCAGGAGGGCTGGGGTGGCGTCGTTGAAGGCGTTGAAGGTGGAGATGTACTCCTTGTTCCAGCACAGGTCCCGGAGGGCGCAGCCCCGGCAGACCACCTCCGCGGCCCGGTCAAAGACCACGGCGGGGTTCTCCTCCTTCTTGGGGGCCGGAGCGCCGAAGCTCTCGTAGAGGGAGCGGAGGGCCTGGGCGCTGAGGCGGAGGCGCTGGCGGAGGCTGTCGCTCTCCCGGGCAGCCCGGCGGCGGGGCACGGACGCCTCCCGCAGCAGCAGGGCGCAGTAGTGGCAGAGGAGCCCCGCCAGGACCGTGCAGGCCAGCAGCCGCAGGACGCTCTCCCGGGTCAGGCCCATCTGCAGGGCGTAGGCCAGCTCCACCGCCAGGGTGGTCCCGGCGGCGGTGAGGGGGCGGAACAGGGTGTGCTGGAACCAGATGGTGTCCCGAAAGGCGGAGAGAATGGTCTCAATGAGCACCAGCACCCCCGCCGCCCGGAGGGCCGGGCCGAAATCCAGAAAAACAAAGCTCCCCGCCACGCCCCCGGCCAGCGCGGCCAGGGCCTCACGGCCCGGCCGCAGGGCGGCCAGGAGCCCCGCCGCCAGAGGGGCCCGCCCCTCCAGGCAGCAGCCGGCGGAGAGAAATCCCGCCAATCCGTACCCCGCCAGCCGGACGATCCGCCCGTCCCTCAGCCGGTCCAAGGTGATGCCGCCGATCTTCATAGCCTGTCCCCTTCCCACAGATGATCTGGAGACGATTCTACCAGAGG
>DVGP01000194.1 GCA_018712665.1 Candidatus Pelethomonas intestinigallinarum
ATCACCGCGGCGGCGGTGCCGCCCAGGATGAAGGGCATCCGCCGGCCGATCCTGGTCTCCGTCCGGTCGGAGATGGCCCCGAACAGGGGCAGCAGAAACAGGGCCAGCACGTTGTCCGCCGCCATAATGGCCCCGGAGACGGTCTCGTTCAATTGAAAGGTGCCGGTGAGAATCAGCGTCATGACGCTGTCGTACATCTGCCAGAAGGCGGAGATGGACAAAAAGGCCAGCCCCACCAGAATGGTCCGCTTGTTGTTGAGCTTCAGCTCCATGGTCATCGTTCCTCTCTTTCCGGCAGCTTCCTGCCGATCTGCATGGCGCGCCCGGGGCGGGCCGGGCGCTTGCCGCCGGGTTTGCCACGCCGCCCCGATGCTGTCAGGCGTGGTCCCATGCCTCCCGCCACGCCCTGTCCAGGGCGGCGATGTCGTCAAAAATATAGGCAGGCTTCACATCGCTCCGCTCCAGGTCCTCCAGGGTTCCCTCCCCGGAGAGGACGAAGGCCGTGTCCACCCCGGCGTTGACGCCGCAGGCCACGTCGGTATACAGCCGGTCCCCCACCACCAGGGTCTCCGCCGGGGGAAAGCCGGTGCGCTCCATGGCCAGCCGGGCCATGGCCGGCTGAGGCTTGCCGATGACCAGGGGCCGCCGCCCGGTGGCACGGAAGAGCATCTCGCACACGCTGCCGCAGTCGGGCACGGAGCCGTACCAGGTGGGGCAGACCCAGTCGGGGTTGGTGGCGATGAAGTCCACCCCCCGGTTCAAGAGGATGCAGGCGTCCTCCAGCTTCTGAAAGGTCAGCTCCGTGTCAAAGCCGATGAGCAGGCAGTCCACCTCGTCCTCCAGCCGGTCGGTGACGGGGACGCCCGCCTCCGCCAGCTGGCCCCGGAAGCTGGCGGTGCCGAAGGCGTAGCACAGCCGGTAGGGCGCCCGGCCCTCCAGGTGGGCGACGAGGGCGTCCACGGAGGTGAGAAAGTCCCCCTCCTCCGCCGCCACCCCCAGCCGCCGGAGCTTGGATACATAGTCCCCCCGGGACCGGGAGGAGTTGTTGGTGAGGAAGAGGTACCGCCCGCCCCGGGCCCGGACCGCCTCCAGAAAGGGGACCGTCCCCGAAAAGAGGTCGTCATCCAGGTAGATGGTGCCGTCCATATCCAGCAGGAAAAGCTTCTTCTCCCCCAGCGCCACAGCCATCGCCTCCTCTCCAAATTGCTCCCATTGTACCACGGACCCCGCCGCCTGTCCACGGCGGCCGTGTAAAATCCCCGTGAAGGGCAGAGAAACGGGCAGGGCGGCTCTCCCAAAAGAGCCGCCCCGCCCGTTCTCTCGTCTGTCCAGTATAGTGGCTTTACTTGGCCAGGAGCTCGTCGGCCAGCTTCTCCAGGGCCGCCCGGTCCGCCTCCTTCACCGCTCCCTGGATGGTGTGGACCTCGTCGAACAGGGCGATGTCCCGCATCCCCTCCAGGATGGTCCGCATCCGGCAGGCGGCGGCGGGGGCCCAGGAGCCGTTCTCCACCAGGGCCACGGTCCGGCTCCGCCAGGTCTTGTCCCGCAGGTGGAGGAGGAAGTGCTCCATGGGGGGGAAAAGGCCGCCGTCGTAGGTGGAGGACAGGAACACCGCCTTCCCGCAGTGGAAGGCGTCGGCCACCGCCTCCGCCTGGTCGCAGCGGCACAAATCCGCCGTCTTGACCTTGGCGCCCCGGGACTCCAGAATCTCCGTGAGCAGGGCGGCAGCACGGGCTGTGTTGCCGTGGATGGAGGCGTGAGCCACCAGCACCGCGTCCTTCTCCTCCGGCTCGTAGCGGCTCCACTGGTCGTACTTGCCCAGGTAGAAGCCCAGGTCCTCCCGGAGGACGGGGCCGTGGAGGGGGGCGATGGCGGCGATGTCCAGGCCCGCGGCCTTCTTCAGCAGGGCCTGGACCTGGGCGCCGTACTTGCCCACGATGTTGAAGTAGTAGCGGCCCGCCTCCTCGATCCAGGGGCGGTCCTTGGCGATGGCCCCGAAGGTACCGAAGCCGTCGGCGGAGAACAGGACCTTCTCCGCGCTCTCATAGCTGACCATGACCTCCGGCCAGTGGACCATGGGGGCCATGACGAAGGTCAGGCTGTGCTTCCCCAGGGGGAGGGCGTCCCCCTCCTTGACAGCTCGGGTGGGGTTGGGGCAGGCGGGGTAGAACTTGGGCAGCATCTGGACGGCCTTGGCGCTGGCCACCAGCTCCATGTCCGGGTACCGCTCCGCCAGGGCGCCGATGCTCCCGGCGTGGTCCGGCTCCAGGTGCTGGATCACCAGGTAGTCGGGCTTCCGCCCGGCCAGGACGGCCTCCAGCTTCTCCAGCCACTCCCCGGTCCTCCGCCTGTCCACGGTGTCCATCACGGCCACCTTCTCGTCCAGGATCACATAGGAGTTGTAGGAGACCCCGTTGGGCACCGGGTACTGGCTCTCAAACAGGTCGATGTCGGTGTCGTCCGCCCCCACATAGCGGATGGCGTCGGACAGGTGCATATCAGTCATTGGCGTTCGTCCTTTCTTACGGGAAAGTCAGGCCGCGAGGGCCCGGTGGTATTTTACCCCTGGGGGCTTGTTTGCCTCTACATTATACTGGACAGCACCGCGCCGCGCAAGAGGACGAATGCCGATTTTCTTGCCCGGAACGGGGTTTTTATTGACTTTTTAGCCGGGGCAGTATAGGATAATGGGGAATTTGATCAAATGGGAGTCTTTGCATGAACATCTACCTGGAACTTTTCCTCACCACAGCTATCACCGGTGTGGGGGCCCTGGCCCTGGGCGGAGCCCTGGCGGCGGCGATCCACTCCCCGTCGGACCGCTCCGTCAGCCTGCTGCTGCGCTTCACCGCCGGCGTCATGCTCAGCGTGGTGTGCTTCGATCTGCTTGCCGACGCCACGGAGGGCGGCGCCCTGGCCGCGGTGATTCTCTGGGTGCTGGCGGGGTACTTCGCCACCTACCTTCTCAACGGCTGGCTGGACCGCCGGGCCCACCACAGCCACAGCCACGGCGGCCACGGCCATGCCCGCGAACACGAGCACGAACATGAGCACGAGCACCCCCACGGCCATGCCCGCGACCTCAGCCACGTCCACCTGGGCCGGGACAACGGGGAGATGTGCGCCTGCGGCCACCACACCCTCCACACGGCGGGGCTGGTGCTGGCGGCGGCTGTGGCCCTGCACAACATGCCGGTGGGCATGGCCATCGGGGCCACCTTCGCCGGGGACGCGGCCTCCGCCGGCCACGGCGGAGTGCTGGCGGCGCTGATCATCGGGCTGCACAATCTGCCGGAGGGCATGTCCATCGCCGCCCCCCTCCTCAGCGGCGGCTCCCGGCCCGCCGGGGCCATCGCCGTGGCGGCGGCCAGCGGCATCCCCACCATCCTGGGGGCCCTGCTGGGCTACTCTGTGGGGGCCATGAGCCCGGGACTGCTGAGCGTGTCCCTGAGCTTCGCCGCCGGAGCCATGCTGTACGTGGTCTTCGGGGAGCTGCTGCCGGAGTCGGAGGACCTGTGGCGGCACAAGCTCAGCGGCCTGTCCACTCTGCTGGGACTGCTGCTGGGGCTGGCCCTCATCGCCGGGGGCGGACACGTCCACTGATCCCTTTCACAGCTGGTCTCTCAACCCGTGCGTTTCCCCACAACGATAAGAAAGAACTGGACACGCCGTTTTGTCGACGTGTCCAATTCTTATTGCAAGCCGGGCTTGCGGCCGCTGTAAAAGATGATTCCCCGCCTTGCTGCGAAACCACCAGAATCATCTCTTTGTCCATGGATTCCGGCTACAGACTAAAAACTCTGGGAAACAGACATTCTGAGGTAGGAGCAAAGAACGAGTGAACACCCAGTTGCCAAAATCCTATGGTAAATTTATAATAATGATGGAAGCGATCCCGACAGCCATCAAAGGATGTTCGTGCGCCGGCGCCTGTTGGCGTTCCGTGGCGCAGAAAGGAAGGGCGAGATGAAAAATCGCTTGTTGATTTGTAGTTTGATCCTGGTTGCCCTCCTGTGCGGGTGTTCTAAGCAAAACAGCGGCACAGAAAATCAGGTGGACACAGCGAAGGAGCAGAATGATTTGGCGGTCCCGAGCGGAACCCTGAAAGAATCGGAGACCGGCAGTCTAAGTGAACCGGAAGCGCCACCCATCCTGGAGGTGACCGCCCCCTCAAGGGAGGAGGTCCTTGCCATGCGCCAACTGGTTTTGGAGGGGATGGCGGAGGAAGACATCCGGCAGTTGACGGAAGAGGTCAAGTCAGCAAATTTAACGCTCGAGCAAGCATACATGTGGGATGGGCTCTTTGAAAGATTGGCTGACAAGGATAGTCTTTATTGGAACTATTTTTATGAAGAGGGCGAGATACAGATCGGATGGGCATACGATGGAAGTGATGAAGACATAGCGGAGATCCAGAAGAAGGAAGGGCTTTCTGTTGAGGAGATCTATGAGAAATACGGAGCTAAGGTCAAAGCGTATAACG
>DVGP01000195.1 GCA_018712665.1 Candidatus Pelethomonas intestinigallinarum
ACGCGGCGGACCTCCCGGGCGAAGGCCTCGCAGGCCGCCTGGCAGGCGGGCTGGGTCCCGCTGAGGAGCCCGCCGGCGAAGTTGGTCTCCGTGGGCGGCCCGTAAAAGAGCCGCATCGTTACATCGGCGGCCTTCAGCGCCGCGTCCAGGGCGGTGACCGCCTCCAGGGGCGGGGCGATCAGGTAGGCCAGGGCCGTTCCCTCCGGCACCTCCGCCTGGTTGGAGAGATAGCTGCCGGAGCGGGCGATGCAGTGGGCGAAGTAGACCACCGTGCCCTGGTCGTTGGCCTTCACAAAGGCGGCGTCATTCTGGATGAAGCACACCGCCGCCTCCAGGCCGCTGCGGACCGCCTCCGGGTCCGGGCCGGAGAGGATGCCGATAAACTCCCCGGCCAGGGCCGTGCTGGCGTTGGAGGCCCCGGCGTACATGCTCCGGGCGTAGGCCACGGAGACCTCCGCCTTCTTGGTGGCCTCGTCCAGGGCGGCGTAGGACACATCGTCGCAGTCGGTGGTGATGAGCCCCAGGCTCCTGTGCCCCGGCGCCGCCGCCAGCTTCTCCAGCAGGGCCGGGTCGGCGTTGGGGATGATCTGGACGCTGAGGATCGCAGTGGGTACCCGGTCTCCGGTCACGGCGGCGTCACCTCCTCACTGCTGCAGCTCCACGCCGCTGGCCTTGGCATGGTAGATCTTCTCAATCAGCTCGGCGATGTAGGCTCCCGCCTCGGCGGCGGAGATGCCGTCCTTGTGGATGTTGGATACCACGGTCCGCCGGGCCTCGGGCATACCCACCCGGGCGTTGTAGGCGATGTAGGCGCTCATGCTCTCGGCGCTGCCCAGTCCCGGGCGCTCCCCGATGAGCACGCACACCACCTTGGCCCCCACCAGCTCCGCCACCTGGTCCTCCACGGCCACCCGGCCGAAGCGGACGAAGAAGGGCGTGCCCACGGTGAGGCCCCGGTCCTTCAGGGCGTCCAGCAGGAGCCCCAGGATGGTCTCGGCGTTGGCCTCGACGGCGGTGGAGCTCAGCCCGTCGGCCAGAAAGACCTGGACGTCGGGGTTGGGGGCGCACCGCTCCTTCACGGCCCGGGCCCCCTCCTCGCTGAGCTGGCGGCCCAGGTCGGGCCGGGTCAGGTACTGGTTCTTTTCCGCGCACTTGGTCTGGACCGTGAAGAGCCCCAGCTTCTCGATGAGCTCCCCCGGCACGTCCAGGAACACCGCGTCCCGGGCCTTGGCGTGGTCCGCCCGGAGGGTGAGCATGGTGCGGGTGTTCAGCCGGGGGCCCGCCCGGCCCACGCCGATGCGGGCGGTGGTCTTTTTCTTCATTCGGGCCAGGGCCTCGGCGTCCTGGGGGTGGTCCAGCATGGTGATGTCCCGGCAGGCCTTCGCCGTGATGTCCCGGCAGGCCTCGCACGCCCCGGTCTCCCCGCTTCCGGCGGCCTCCCCGGCCTCCAGCCGGGCGATGACCTCCTCCACGATCCGGGCGATCAGCTTTTCATCCAGCATGGGCTCACCTCCCTCCGGTAAATATAGTGGGATCGCCGGCCCGGTCGGTGAGCCGCCCGTCGGCCATGATCCCCATGCGCTCCAGCCACCGCTCGAAGGCCCGGATGGGGCGCAGGTTCAAGATCTCTCGTATGGTGTTGGCGTCGTGATAGGCGTTGGTCTGGTAGTTGAGCATCACATCGTCGCTGGTTGGCACCCCCAGGATGTAGTTCACCCCGGCGGAGGCCAGCAGCAGCGAGAGGTTCTCGATGTCGTTCTGGTCGGCCATCATGTGGTTGGTGTAGCAGCAGTCGCAGCCCATGGGGATGCCGGTGAGCTTGCCCATGAAGTGGTCCTCCAGCCCAGCCCGGATCACCTGGCGGCTGTCGTAGAGGTACTCCGGGCCGATGAAGCCCACCACCGTGTTCACCATGAAGGGGTGGAAGGGCTTGGCGAAGCCGTAGCACCGGGCCTCCATGGTCACCTGGTCCGCGCCGTAGTGGGCGTCGGAGCTGAGCTCGCTGCCCTGGCCGGTCTCAAAGTACATGACGTCGGGACCCTTGGCGGTGCCCCGGTCCTTCAGAAGGGCCATGGCCTCCCGCACCGTGTCGGCGGAGAAGCCGAAGGCGCTGTTGCCCTTCTGGCTGCCGGCGATGGACTGGAAGATCATGTCGCAGGGGGCCCCCCGCTTCACCGCCTCGATCTGGGTGGTGATGTGGCCCAGGACGCAGATCTGGGTGGGGATCTCGAAGCGGTTTTTCACCTCGTCGAACCGCTTGAGGACCTCCGAGAGCCGGGAGGCGGTGTCGCTGACCGGGTTGAGCCCCAGCAGGGCGTCGCCGCAGCCGTAGCTGAGCCCCTCCAGCAGGGAGGCGGTGATCCCCTCCACGTCGTCGGTGGAGTGGTTGGGCTGGAGCCGGGTGGACAGGCACCCCCGCTCCCCGATGGTGGTGTTGCAGGTGGCGGTGATCCGCACCTTGTTGGCGGCGTAGATCAGGTCCAGGTTGCTCATGAGCTTGCACACGCCGGCGATGACCTCGGCGGTGAGCCCCCGGCTGAGGGTCTTGATGTCCTCCTCCGTGGTGTCGTAGCTGAGGATGTGCTCCCGCAGCTGGGCGATGGTCCACCCCCGGATCCTCTGGTAGACCGCCGGGTCCACCCCGTCCTGGATGATCCGGGTCACCTCGTCGTCCTCGTAGGGGACCACCGGGTTCTCCCGCAGGTCGCTGACCAGAAGGTTGCTGAGCACCTCCTTGGCGGCGATGCGCTCCAGTCCCGAGGCGGCGGCGATCCCCGCCAGCACGTCCCCGGACTTCTCCTCGTTGGCCTTGGCCAGCACCTCCTTGATGGAGCTGAACTGGAAGGTCTGGCCGAACAATGTGGTGGAAAGCCTCACGCTCCTCCTCCTCTCTTCTCCGCCCAGGGGCGGGACGCTCTCCGCGCCCCGCCCTTTGGGCGGCGGGCGGCCTGGCCGCCCCCTCGTTTTTCCACGATCTCCTCCCCCGCTTCTCCACACGGGTGAAAGATCATCCAAACAGCAACGTCTTGACCACCGCGGGAATGACCATGCCGTCCATCAGGGGACGGCCGAAATCCACGTAGTCGTCCTGGCCCGCCCGGATGCCGTCCACGGCCAGCACAGGCCGGGCCGTCCGACCCCGGAGGGCGAAGCCCAGGGCCTTGGCCATGTCCCGCTCCACCAGGACCAGCACCGGCGCGTCCGGCGGCATGGACGCCTCCCAGGCGTCCGCGATGGCGGCGGCGGCGGATTTGAGCTGGCTGTAGCTGGGGTCCGCCAGGCCCTCCAGGGCCAGAACCAGCCGCTCCGCCTCGCTCTGGGCGCGGAACCAGGCGATCTTCTCCGCCAGGGGGCTGCTCTCCCCCTCATAGCACCGCCGCTCCTCCCCCGCCGTCAGCTTCAGCACCGGCAGGTTTTTCATGGGCAGCAGCTCCGCCACATAGTCGATGGTACTGCCGGAGATGGTGGTGGTATAGGTGCCCGCCCCCACCACCGTGGCCCGGATGGTCTCCGCGGCCTCCAGCTGGGGCAGGGCGGCCAGATCGGGGTTGGCGGCAATGGACCGGCCCAGCAGGACCCCGATGTCTCCATAGGGCACGTCCTCCCCGCCCTGACGGCCGATGCAGTCGGCCACGCCGCCGGAGAAGCACACCCGGCGGACCCGGCGGGGGGGCACGAACCAGGAGCTGCCGGGGGTCCTGACACGGCGGAGCAGCTCGTCCTCCGGCTTCAGCCCCAGAGCCCGGGCCAGCAGGTCCGCCATGCGGTCCGTGATCTTCCGCAAAGTCGGAAGGCTGGTCCGCCCTCCGACGGCGAGCTCCAATTCCAGGTCCGCCGCCACCGCGGCGGCGGCGGGGGAGATGGACCGGACCGTCAGATCCTCCCCCAGGCGGATGAGCCGCCCCCCCACGTCCAGGCAGCCGGTGGAGACCGTCTCCCCGCAGTCAAAAGCCACGATGTTGGTGGTGCCCCCGCCGATGTCCAGGTTCACCGCCACGCAGTCCTCCTCCAGACTGCACCGCCAGGCGCCGGAGCCCTTTCCGGCGATGATGGACTCCAGGTCCGGGCCGGCGGTGGAGACCACGAAGTCCCCGGCGAAGCCGCTGAGCTCGGAGAGCACGGCGGCGGCGTTCTCCTTCCGGGCGGACTCGCCGGTGATGATCACCGCCCCGGTCTCCACGTCGGCGGGGCGGAAGCCCGCCCGCCCGTACTCCCGGGCCACGATCTCCCGGACCCCGGCCCCGTCGATGAGGACCGGGCTTTTCAGGGGCGTGGTGTGGACCTGTCCCTTGTAGATGACCTGCTTATCCACGATGGACACCCGGGGCACGGCGAAATACCCGGCGGCGTTCTCCATGGTCAGGCGGCTGAAGACCACCTGGGTGGTGCTGGTGCCGATATCAATGCCCACGCTGACGATATCCGCCACGGTCCACCCCCTCTCCAGGTCTACGAAAGACTCTGAAAAACATGAAAGCCAAGGCGATGCTGTCATCGCCTTGGCCGTGTTGCCAAAATCCCCCACCCTGTTGCGGGGTCGTATCAGCTATATGTCGTTTGGAATATCGAAAAAAGCAGCTGTCCCCCGGGGCCCGGTATCCACCCGGAGCTGTCCGTGGAGCTTTCCCTCCACGGTGGCCCGAACGATCCCCATGCCCAGGCTCCCCCGGCGCACATCCTCCGGCCGGAAGCCCACGCCGTCGTCCTCCACGGACACGGTGCTGCAAAGCCGCCCCCGGCAGACCCGCACCACCACGCGGCCCCGGTCCCTGCCGGGAAAGGCGTGCTCCAGGGCGTTGGTGATCAGCTCGCTGACCACCAGGGACACGGAGGTGGCGCAGTCCGGCGACAGCTGCAGGTCGTCCCCCTCCACCTGGAGGGAGATCACCTTCCCCTCCGGGACCAGACCCTGGAGGTTCCGCCGCAGCTTCTCCAGCAGCACCGCGCTGCTGATACCGGAGCCGCTCTCCTCAGTTAAAGTTAATATATCATGGATCGCCGCGATAGACAAGACCCGATTCACATTTTCCTGGAATATTTTTTTCGTGGCGGCATCCGGGGCTTTTCTGGCCTGCATATTCAGGATACTGGCCACCAGCTGTAGGTTGTTCTTCACCCGGTGGTGGATCTCCCGCATGGCGGCCAGATCCTCCTCCGCCGGCAGCAGGGCCAGGCTGCTGCTGCTCATGGACTCCACCGCCCGGGCCATTTCCCGGTACTTCCGCTCATGGCGGATATCGTCGCTGACGTCCCGCTCGGCGATGAGCACCGCCGCCACTTTCCCCTCCAGCCCCCGGATGGGGACCACGCTCTGCTTCACCGCCCGGCCCTCCTGGGTGGTGGCCTTCAGGTCGTAGCGGCACTGCCCGGTGGAAAAGGCCAGGTACACCGCCGGCTCCCACTGGGAGTAGGCCCGCTCCCCCACCACGCTCTTGCGGTAGAGGGCCTCGATGCTGTGGGGGCTCTCCTGGGCGGCCACCACGGCCACCCCCTCCCGGTCCATGCAGTCGATAAACACGTCGGCCTGCACCAGGTCCGCGATCAGGGGCAGCACCGCCGCCACCCCCTCCAGCCGGACGATGTCCTCCCCGTGGAGGAAGGTCTGCCCCAGGCAGATGTCCTTCAGGGTCGCGCTGTGCCTCATACGATCACTCCCGCAGCTCCGCTATGATCCGCCGGGCGGCCTCCTCCATGGAGCAGCCCTGCTGCTGGGCCTCCCGGACCACGTACTTATAGGCGTTGGACTCGCTCATCCGCCGCCGCCTCTGCAGCAGGCTCTTTGCCTGGTCCACCTCCTGCCGCCGGGTGCGCTGCTCCACAAAGGCGGCGGCCAGGGCGGCGATGGTTGTCCGCTTGTCCATGGCCATCCGCCGCAGCTCCTGGTAGGCCTGCGTCTCGGAGACGCCCATCTCCTTGGCCAGCAGGCCCTGGGCCCTGGCGATGACCTTGCTCTCCTCCACCTGCCGGCGGGCCTGCTCCGCCTCCCGGCGAGACTGCCGCAGCCGCCGGCTCTGGGCCAGGGCCACCTCGATGGTGGGCAGAAGCATCCGCTGCTCGATGGGCTTGACCAGGTATCCGGTGACGCCGATGCGGTTGGCCCGCTCCACGATGTCCCGCTGGCCGAAGGCGGTGAGCAGCACCACGCACTCCGCCAGGTCGTCGGCCACGATGGTCTCCGCCGCGGTCAGCCCGTCGAACACCGGCATCTTCACGTCCATCAGCACCACGTCCGGGCGGCGGGCCCGGCACAGCTCGATGGCGTCAAAGCCGTCCCCCGCCTCCCCCAGCACGGTAAAGTCCAGCTCGGCGAGCATCTCCGCCAGGTCCATCCTGGTGATGGGCTCGTCGTCCACAATGATCACAGTCCGCATGGTATCCCCCCTTGGCTTCCGCACGCGGTCGGCACAAGCGGAGGCCGCCCTGTCGCGGCCTCGTTAAATCTGATACAAGCTATTGTAAATTCTATGTGAGATTTTGTCAAACGGTTTTCCGCGAAGGACGCGCGGGGCCCTGCCGCCCGATGCGGCGGGGCCCCGCGCTGCATAACCGCGCTTCCGCGATAGCACTATGAAACCATTTGACCGCGGCAGTCTCCAGCGGGAAACAGGTCAGGAGGCAGGGTCCTCAACAAACGCCTCGTTCTCCTCCCGCTCCAGCTCCTCCAGAGCCTCCGACGCCTCCTCGTCGGACAGCCGGCTGATCCCGATGCCCGTCCAGGCCAGCAGGAAGGCGATCAGCGGACAGACGTAGGGAAAAACGGCGTAGGGGGCAAAGCCCCCCTCCCCCCAGATCGGCACGCCCAGGGTGGCGGAGAAGAACACGGCGGAGGAGCACCAGGGGATCACGCTGGAGCAGCAGGTCCCCACGTCCTCCAGCGTCCGGGAGAGGCAGGGCCGGCCCATCCGGTTTTTGAGGAAGGGCTTTTGCCAGGCCTCCCCCACGAATACGGAGCTGACGTAGGAGATGCCGCCGATGGACAGCACCAGCAGTGTGGCCAGCTCCGCTGTGAGCATCGTCTTCCAGCGGGTATTCAGGTTCCGCACCAGAGGCTCGATGGCCTTCTCCAGGAAGCCGCTGTGGGTGAGGATGGTGGTCATGGAGAAGCCGCAGAAGCAGATGAGAATGATGGAGACCATGCTGGTCATGCCGCCGCGGTTCAAAATATAGGCCACGGTGTCGTCCAGGGCGAAACCGGCGGGAACGATGGAGTCGGCGGTAAAGCCGGTGATGACGGCGTTGAAGCCGATGGAGATGTCAAACCCCTGGATCCACCAGCCCAGGAATACGCACAGGAGGCTGCTGATGAGCATGGTGGGCACCACCGGCTTTTTCAGCAGGGCCAGCCCCAGCAGCACCACGATGGGCAGCAGCAGCAGGGGGCTCCAGGCAAACAGGGCGTCCAGCTGCTCCATGATCACTACGGCGGTCTCCGGCAGCTCCCCCGCCCCGGTCCCCAGATCCAGGCCCAGCACCAGGAACAGAGCGGCCCCCATGACCCAGGCGGGGATGGTGGTCCACAGCTGGGAGCGGATATGGCTCCACAGGTCCGTCCCGGCACAGGCGGGGGCCAGGTTGGTGGTCTCGGACATAGGGGAGATCTTATCTCCGAACACTGAGCCGGCCACCACGGCCCCGCCCATAATGCCCATATCCACTCCGTGGCCGTGGGCCAGGGCCATGCACACAACGCCGGCGGTGCCGGCGGCGGACCAGCTGGAGCCGGTCATGGTGGACATGATGGTGCAGGCCAGGAAAGCCCCCAGATAGAGGTAGCGTGGGTCGATGAGCTCAAAGCCGTAGTAGACCAGCATGGGCAGCAGCCCGCTGTAGAGCATCGCCCCCAGGAGCATGCCGATCAGCCACATGATGAGCATGGTGGAGGAGAGCCGGCCGATCCTCTCACAGATGGCAAGCTCCATCTCCTCCCAGGTAAACCCCAGGCGCAGCGCCATGAGAAAAGCCGCCGCGCAGGCCAGCAGAATACCAAACTGGATGGGAGCGCCCAACAGCATGGACGTAAAAATCAGGACGCCTACCAGAATCAGACAGATGTAGGACTCTGCGGCTGTTGGCTTGCGGTGTACATGATGAATCTTCTGCGGCATATCGCTACCTCCTTATACAATTTCACCC
Organism: Candidatus Pelethomonas intestinigallinarum; assembly: GCA_018712665.1. Lineage (GTDB taxonomy): Bacteria > Bacillota > Clostridia > Oscillospirales > Oscillospiraceae > Pelethomonas > Pelethomonas intestinigallinarum. The sequence continues at coordinate 8,134 of DVGP01000195.1, forward strand.
CTCGCGAAGCGCAGGGCAAGCCCTGTCTTCGCCTTCTTCCCAGTTTCCGTTCCTCCTTGTCGCGATAATCATGTGCTCTCGCATTTTTTGCGAGAATCTAATATTATTTATTATAAATTCAATATGAGTTTTTGTCAAACGCTTTTCCAACGGGTCCGCGCCGTTGGGACCTGGCATATGGGTCTGACGTCCTCCGGTCTCGCGCCAGAGTTTCGTCGCCCCGACCACTTACCGCCCCTCCATTTTACACAAATTTAACAAATTTTTCATCAAGCGCAAGATTTCTCTTTACGGAGGCCCAGCCCCGGTGGTAGAATGTCTCAAAATCTCCCGCGGGCCCTGCCTGGGGGCCGCCGCGGAGAACAGGAGGTCTGTCCCTTGCAACCGTTCATTCTCTCCATTGCCGACATCCTCAACGACTTCAACGCCTGGTCCGTCTTTTTCCGCCTGCTGCTGGCCACCCTGGTGGGCGGCGCGGTGGGTTCCCAGCGGGGCCGCCAGGGCCGGGCCGCCGGGCTGCGAACCCATATTCTGGTCTGCCTGGGAGCCACCATGACGGCCATGGTGGGCCTCTACACCGGATACATTCTGGACTTCTCCAACGACCCCCTGCGTGTCAGCGCCCAGGTCATCTCCGGCATCGGCTTTCTGGGGGCGGGCACCATCCTCACCCGAAACCACTCCCAGGTGACGGGGCTGACCACCGCCGCCGGGCTGTGGACCACCGCCAGCATCGGCTTGGCCATCGGCATCGGCTTCTACTGGGCGGTGGTGGTGTCCTTCATCATCGTGATGATCACCATCAGCGTCCTCACCCGGCTGGAGCGGTCCACCAAGGGCCGGGACATCGAGGCCTGCTACCTGGAGCTGAGCGACGTGCGGCGGGTCAATGAGTTCTGCGACCATCTGGGGCCCAACGTCTCGGAGCTGCGGGTTCTGCCCGCCAAGAGCGGGACGCCCTCCTGCGTGGGGCTGGAGCTGACGATCACCGACCTGGGAGACGCGTCGGAGTTCTTTCGCTCCGTCCGGGAGCTGGACTACGTGGTCATGGCCGTTCCCGTCTCCCGATAGAGCCCCGGCCAGTCCAAGTCAATTTTTCTGTTCTATGCGTGAAGAACCGGTACAAAGCGTACCGGTTCTTTTCTTTTTCCTTCTGGTGTTGGAAACTCCCCGGCATATTCAGGGACGAGCCCTCATACAGTGGAGCAAACGAAGGAAACGGAAGGTGATGGCAATGACGGAGGCATACGCGGCGGGGCGGTATGAGGAGGCCTGCGCCCTGCTGCCCCCGGCCCTGCGGGCGGCGGCCCTGGCCGTCCCACGGCGGCGGATGGCCAGGGTGGAGGAGCTGCGGCTGCGGGTGGGGCGGCCGGTGGGGTTGTCTCTCCCGGAGGGGGAGATCCCCCTGGCGCAGACGCAGGTGGGGGCTGAGGACCTGGAAGAAGTGCTGGACCGAGCCACGGAGTTCTCCCGGTACACCGCCGCCGGGACCCTGAGCCAGGGGTACGTCACCGCCCCCGGCGGCTTCCGGGTGGGGGTGTGCGGCACGTCGGTCCAGGGAGAGGAGGCCGACGGGCTGCGGGAGCTGAGCTCCCTGTCCATCCGGGTCCCCCGGGTCCGGGAGGGGGTGGCCCGACCGGTGCTGCCCCGGCTCATCGAGGCGGGCCAGCTCCAAAGCGCCCTGGTCCTCTCCCCGCCGGGAGGGGGCAAGACCACCCTCCTGCGGGACCTGGTGCGGCTCATCAGCCTGGGAACAGAGGACCTCCCGCCCATGCGGGTCTCCCTGGTGGACGAGCGGGGGGAGCTGGCGGCATCGTACCGGGGCAGGCCCCAGCTGGATGTGGGGCCCCGGACCGACGTGCTGGACGGCTGCCCCAAGGCGATGGCGGTACCCATGCTCCTGCGGGCCATGACCCCCCAGGTCATCGCCCTGGACGAGCTGGCCCTGGACGAGGACGCCGGGGCGGTGCGGTCCGCCGCCGGCTGCGGGGCGGTCCTGCTGGCCACCGCCCACGCCGCGTCGCCGGAGGAGCTGGCCCGGCGTCCGGCCCTGGCGGGACTGCTGGCGGGGGATATTTTCCACCGGACGGTGACCATCTCCGGCGCCGGGGCGGACCGGACCTACCGGGTGGAGGCCCTGCCGTGAGCGCGCTGGGGGCCCTGCTGGTGCTGTGGGGGGCCGGGGGGCTGTACGTCCTGCGGCGGCGGCAGGACATGCTGCCCCTCCGCCTGGGACGGGCCCTGCTGGAGGATCTGGCGGTGCTGCGGCGGCAGATCTGTCTGTGCCGGGCTCCCCTGCCCGCCATTCTGGCAAAGGAGCTGTGCCGTGGGCCGGGGGCCCAGGCCCTTTGGGAGCCCCTGGCCCGGCGGCTGGAGCGGGCCCAGGCGGGAGAGGGGGTCTCCCTCCCCCGGTGCTGGGCGGCGGCAGTCAGGGAGCTGCCCCAGCCGCTGGGGGAACTGCTGGCCCCCCTGGGCCCCCTGCTGCCGGCGGGGGGCGGGGCTCTGGCCCGGGCCATCGACGAAACGAGAGAGGAGCTGACCAGGTATCTGCGGCGGGAGCAGGAGCGGCAGAGCATGGCGGCGCGGCTCACCGCCGCGGCGTGCCTGTCCGGAGCCGCCCTGGTGATCCTGGTGCTGATATGACGATTTGCTATGGATATTGATTTGATTTTCAGGATCGCCGCCATCGGCATCGTGGTGGCGGTGCTCAACCAGCTGCTGGTGCGGTCCGGCCGGGAGGAGCAGGCCATGATGACCACGCTGGCGGGACTGGTGGTGGTGATGATGATGCTGGTGCGGGAGATCAGCGACCTGTTCCAGCTCATCAAGACCCTGTTCGGCTTTTGACATGGAGCTGCTGCGACTGATGGGGCTGTGCCTGGCGTGCCTGCCGGCGGTTGTACTGCTGAAGAAGAACGCCCCGGAGCAGGCCATGCTCCTCACCGCCGCCATTTTGTCCCTGGCGCTCCTCCGGTGCCTGTCCCTGGCGGCTCCCCTGCTGGAAACCTTGGGCAGCCTTTTTGAGCGGGCGGGGATCGAGAGCGCCCATGTGGGGGTGCTGGCCAAGACGGCAGCAGCGGCGGCGGTGACCCGGCTGGCCTCGGATCTCTGCAAGGACGGCGGCTCCCAGGCGATGGCCTCCGCCGTGGAGCTGGCGGGGGCGGTGGTCTCCCTGGTCATCGCCCTGCCCCTGGTGGAGGCGGTGGCGGAGCTGCTGCTGGGATTTTTCGCGTAGGAGGGTCATTCTATGGCAAAACAGGACATGGGGCGGCTCCTCCCCTGGCTGCTGGCCCTGCTTCTGGTCCTCCTGCTGGGGGGACAGGCCCGGGCCGCCGGGGACGGGGGAGACGGAGAGCCCCCCACCCTCCCCCGGGAGCTTCTGGAGGCCGCCCCGGAGGCGGCGGAGGCTCTGGAGAAGGACGGCGCGGGAGGGTTCGATCTGGCCGCCGGAGTGAGCAAGCTGTGGGCGTCGGCGGTGGAGAAGGCGAAAGATTATCTTTTCTCCGGCGTCAGGAGCGTGGCCGCCATCATGGCCGGGGTGGTGGCCCTGGGAGCGGCGGAGAGCATGATCCCGGACTACGGCGGGCGGGGCGGGCGGTGGGTCACCGCCGTGGGAGCCCTGTGGGTGACGGCGGTGTCCGCCGGGGACATCGACGCCCTCATCGGCCTGGGCCGGGAGACGGTGGGAGAGGTGGCGACGCTGACCAAGCTCCTGCTGCCCGCCCTGGCGGCGGCCACCGCCGCCGGGGGCGGCGTCACGGCGGCCTCGGCCCGGCAGGTGGCGGCGGTGCTCTTCTCCGACGTGCTTCTGGCGGTCATTGACGGCCTGCTGCTGCCCATGGTGTACCTCTACATCGGCGTGGCCGCCGCCGGGGCGGTATTGGAGGAGAACGTGCTGGAGACCATCGGGGAGCTGCTGAAAAAGGTGGTGGTCTGGGTCCTCAGCGGACTGCTGGTCCTCTTCACCACCTTTCTCACCGTCAGCGGCGCCATCGCGGGCCATGCCGACGCCCAGGCGGTGCGGCTGGCCAAGTCGGCGGTGAGCGCGGCGGTGCCGGTGGTGGGGGGCATCCTCTCCGACGCGGCGGAGAGCGTCATGGCCGGGGCCGGCATTCTCAAGGGGATGATCGGAGCCTTCGGCGCCCTGGCGGTGCTGTCGGCCTGCCTGGTCCCCTTCCTGCGCCTGGGATGCCAGTACCTCCTCTACCAGGGGGCGGGGCTGGTGGCAGGGGCGGCGGGGCCGAAAAACCTCACCGCCCTGCTGCGGAAGCTGGGGGACGCCTTCGGCCTGGTGCTGGCCATGACCGGGACCTCCGCCCTGCTGCTCATCATCACCCTGGTGTCATCGCTGACGGCGGTGACGCCGTGATGGCGGCGGTAAAGGCCTGGCTGCTGGGGGTGACCCTCACCGCTCTGGCCGCGGGGCTGGCCCGGCAGCTGGCCCCCCAGGGCCGGGAGCAGGCGGCGGTGCGGCTGGTGGGCGGACTGCTGCTGGTCCTGGCGCTGCTGCGGCCCATCGCGGCCCTGCGGTGGGAGGACCTGCCCGCCCTGGAGGCAGGGTCCTTCTCCGCCCAGACAGAGGAGCAGGCCCAGGCCTACCGGCAGGAGCAGACCGACGCGCTTTCCGCTATCATAGCGGAGCGGTTGGAGGCATATATATGGGACAAAGGGTGTGAGCTTGGGCTGGAGCTGGCGGTGACGGTGACCTGCGCCGAGACGGAGAGCGGCGTCCCCCTGCCGGACGCGGTGACCATCGCCGGACCGTACAGCGCGGCGCTCTCAGCCTGGCTCACAGAGGAGGTGGGCATCCCCGCCGAAAAACAGATATGGCTGGAGGCGAGTGAATGACGAGAGAGGAAGAGAAGGGAAAGCTGCCGAAGCCCCTGGCGGCTCTGCTGCGGTACAAGTACGTCCTGCTGGTGGCGGCGGCAGGGGTGGCCCTCCTTCTGTGGCCGGAGAGCCCCAGCGCGTCTCTGGGCGGCAGCGCCCAGGAGTCCGCCCAGACCGCCGGGGCGGAGGAGGCTCTCCGGGAGATGGAGTCCGCCATGGAGGACATTCTGGAAAAGATCCAGGGGGTGGGCCAGGTGGATGTGATGCTGACGCTCCAGAGCGGCGGCGAGCTGGTCCTGGCCGAGGACAGCTCTCTCCGCTACAGCGGCAGCACCCAGTCCCCCGACGACTACGACCGCTCCAGCCAGACGGTGACCGTCTCCGGCGACAGCGGCCAGGACGTGGTGGTCACCCAGGAGATCTGCCCCCAGTACCGGGGGGCCCTGGTGGTCTGTGAGGGCGGCGGCAGCGACGGGGTGCGGCTGCAGGTGGTGGAGGCGGTCTCCGCCCTCACCGGGCTGGGCGCCGACCGCATCGCCGTGGTCCAGTGGCGGGTCGGGGGAGGCGGCGGCAGTACCGAAGGAGGCACGGCAGGATGAAAAAATGGAAGGGGATCATCATGATGGGAGGAAAACATACCATGAAAAACCAGTGGAAGCGCAGCGCCGTCGTGGCCACGGTGCTGGTGTTCGTGTGCGCGGCGGTATATCTCAACTGGCGCTATGCCGGGAACGTGGCGGAGCAGGCGGCGGCAAACCAGGGGACGGAACAGCAGGTGCTGGAGCAGGAAAACGGCGAGAGCACAAAGGTGCTGGGGGACGCCGCCCTGGTGGGCGGCGAGGTGGTGGACGCCTCCCAGGCCGCCTCGGCCTCCAGCGGCTACTTTGACACCGCCCGGCTCAGCCGCCAGCAGTCCCGGGACAACGCCCTGAGCCTGCTGCGGGAGGCCGCGGCCCAGGAGGGTGCGGAGCAGGCGGCCGTGGACGAGGCCAACCAGGCCATCCAGACCATCGCCGGCTACACCATGCTGGAGAGCCAGGTGGAGAGCCTGATCGTGGCCAAGGGGTACGCCGACTGCGTGGCCTTCATGGGAGAGGGCGGCATCAGCATCGTGGTCTCCGCCGCCGAGGACGGCCTGCAGACCGAGGATGTGGCTAAGATCACCGACATCGTCCTCAGCGAGACCGACTACACCGCCGACCAGATCACCATCATGGAGGCCAACTGACGGTTCGACTTGTGGGGCCCTTCGGGGCCCCACACCCCGTTTCGCTTCGCCTGTGCCGGCGAATGGCACCGATGGGCCTAGATTCGCCCATCGCCGGGCGGAGAAGCCTTTTTCCCGAATAGGTACCATGCTATTCGATGGCTTATGGGGGCTCCGCCCCCACCCCCCGAAGGTCCTGGGCCTCCCCGGCCCAGACCCGGGTCACTTTTTGCTCGTGCAAAAAGTAACCAAAAACACGCACGGGAGGAGAAACCCTTTCGATGGGGTTTCTCCCCCGTGACCCCCTCTTCCGCGACGACACAAAGGGGGGCGCCCGCCCCCCTTTGGAAACCCCCGCATAACCTCCGGTCTCTCTGTTCGTCGGTGGAAGCACCTCTCAGGACTTGCAGG
>DVGP01000196.1 GCA_018712665.1 Candidatus Pelethomonas intestinigallinarum
CGCAGCGTCATGCGGCTCAGCAGGTCCTCCGCCCGCTCCTCCGGGGACAGGGCGGGGTTTTTGTATGCTTCCATCTTTTTCTCCCCTCCATAGGATAAGCGGGGCGGCTGTGGGCCGCCCCGCTTGGTTTATTTTACCGCACCAGGATGGTCTTGATCTCGTAGGGCTTGATGGTGAAGGCGATCTTGCCGTTCTCCACCGGCAGCTCCTCCTCGATCTCCTCCAGCAGGTTGGTGCTGTAGGCCTTGGTCACGGTCTCAGGCACCCGGAGCACGGTGTTGGTCCGGGCGTTCTGGCACTCATAGAGCCGGAAAATGGTGCCATTGCCGTCCTCCGCCTGCTTGACGGTCTCCAGGATCACATTGTCCTGGTCCACCCCGGCAAAGCTGCGGCTTGTGCCGGGTGCGCCGGCGGCCACGGTGTAGGCGGGCTGGTTGAGCTTGTAGGCCTCCTGAACGGTGCCGGCCTCCTTCCAGGTGCCGCCGTGGGGATAGAGGGCGTAGGTGAAGTGGTGGACCTCCACGTCGGCGTTGGGGTTGGGCTCGATGCCGCACTTGATGAGGGTCAGGCCGATGGTGCCGTCGTGGACGGAGTGGCCGTACTTGCAGTCGTTGAGCAGGCTCACGCCGTAGCGGCCCTCGGAGAAATCCATCCACTTCTGGCCGCAGCTCTCGAACCGGGCTTTATCCCAGCTGGTGTTGGTGTGGACCTTTCTCGTCACGTTGCCGAACTGGATCTCGAAGGTGGCCTCGTCGGAGTGGATGTCCACGGGGAACTCGGCCTTCAGCAGGTGCTGGTGCTCCTTCCAGTCCACGGTGTTCTCAAAATCGATGCGGCGGGTGTCGGCGTAGAAGTGGATTTTCTGGCAGATGGTGCTCAGGCTGCACCGGTAGGTCAGCTCCAGAGTGGTGCGGACGGGGCCGTCCTCGGTCCACTTCATGGACACCAGATCGTCCACAGGCCAGGACTTCTCCGTGTAGTACATGTCCACGTCCCAGTTGTCGAAGTAGATGGGCTTGTCCTCATAGAGCCGCAGGCGGTTGGCCGCCTGGCCGGCCTTCACCAGCTCCCGGCCGAACTCCTTGTCGTAGATAGAGGCGAAAGCGCCGGTCCTGTCCAGGGTGATGGAGTAGAAGGGGGTCTCCAGGTGGTAGTCGTCGGCGCGGTGGAAGGGACTCACAGCCTCGGCCTCCGCCGGGGCGAGGGTCAGGCTGCCCTTGGAGGGCAGACCGCGCAGGTAAGCCACGGCGCCGCTCTCCGTCTGCTGGACGGGGTACAGGTTGCCCGCGCCGTCCCGCAGGGCGGAGGCCTTCACATCGCCCAGGTCCACCACGTCGTCCCGGTCAAAGCCCAGGGTGTTGAACACGGTGACGCCCTCGCCCTGGCCGGCCAGCTTCTCCAGCCGCTCCCGGATCAGGCCGGTGACCTCCCGCTCCAGGGCCTCGTACTCCACCTTGGTCACCTCGTAGACCTCGGCGATGGAGGAGCCGGGGAGGATGTCGTGGAACTGGTTGAGGAGGATGATGTCACGCCACAGCCGGGTGTCCGCCTCGGCGGGGTAGTCCCCGGCCAGCACGCCCAGCAGCTCCAGGTCCATCATCATCAGTTCGCTCTTCCGGTTGCCCCGCTTGTTCCGGGCCATGGAGGTGTAGGTGCCCCGGTGGTACTCGAAGTACAGCTCGCCCTCCCAGGTCTCCAGGTGGCGGTTGTCCTTCACCCGCTCGTTCAGCTGGTCAAAGTAGACGCGGGAGGTCTCCTGGCGGACCTTGGGGATGCCCTTGACACCCTTCTCCATCCGCAGGGAGGTCTCCAGCATGTCCCGGGTGGGGCCGCCGCCGCCGTCGCCGTAGCCGTAGGAGATCAGGATGTCGTTGTTGAGCTCCTTGTTCTGGTAGCGCTCCCAGCCGCCCATGATGGCGTCGGGGTGGAGCAGGCCGTTGTAGGTGGTGAAGAAGCTCTGCTTGGGGTCCTGACCCACGCCCAAGGTGGTGATCAGGTGGGCCAGCACCTCGCTGCCGTCGATGCCCCGCCAGACGAAGGTGTCGTTGGGGATCTTGTTGATCTGGTTCCAGGCAAGCTTGGTGGTCATGAAGTAGTCCACGCCGGACTTCTTCATGATCTGGGGCAGGGCGCCGGAGTAGCCGAACACGTCGGGCAGCCAGAGGATCTTGTTGTCCTGGCCGAACTCCTCCCGGAAGAACCGCTTGCCGTGGAGGAACTGGCGGACCAGGGACTCGCCGGAGGTCAGGTTGCAGTCGGGCTCTACCCAGGTGCCGCCCTCGGTCTCCCAGCGGCCCTCCTTCACCCGCTCCTTGATCTTCTCATAGAGCTCGGGGTAGCGCTGCTTGAGGAAGTAGTACAGCACCGGCTGGCTGGACATGAACTTGTAGTTGGGGTACTCCTCCATGAGCTTGAGTACCGTGGCGAAGGAGCGGACCACCTTCTCCCGGGTCTGGGCCACGGTCCACCACCAGGCCACGTCGATGTGGGTGTGGCCGATGCAGGTGGCCACCACGTCGTCGTAGCCCCCCATCTCCTCATAGAGATGCTTGGTGATATAGGCCTGGGCCTTCTCCAGGGAGGCGTAGAAGGCGGGGGAGTAGGGCTGGCGGAGGTCCAGCAGGTTGACGGTGTCGTTGAGCACCGTGCGGATGTCCAGGCGGACCTTGTCGTCCTCGCCCATCCGGGAGAAGGCCTGCAGGGGGATCAGCAGGTCGTAGTACAGCCGGTTGATGTCCTTGTCCAGGGTGTACAGCTCCGCCAGGAAGTTGAACTCCTGGTGCAGGGTGCCGGTATAGGCCTGGATGTCAATGTGGAGGACCTCGCCGGCCTTGGCGGGATCCCGGAGGAGCACCTCACGGTGGTTCATGTCCGCCCCCTGGACCACCTCGCCGTTGACGAAGATCAGGAACTGGGGGTTTTTCCCGTCGTCCCACTCCTCGATCTGGGTGCGGATCTTCAGCCACACGGACTTGCCGTCCATGCTCTCGGGGATGACCACATCCCCCCGGAACCAGTAGTGCTCCCCGGGGATGCCCTTGAAGTCCGTGGTCTGGCCCTGGAACTTGCCCTCAAACTCGTTGGAGCCGTCGCAGGTGGCGTACCAGTGCATGTGGCGGCAGTCAAACTTCTCCCAGGGGGCGGCGCTGGCCTCCGCCTCCTCCGGGCGGAAGAACTGGCCGTGCTTATACTCCCAGTCGGGAAGCTCCTGGCGGTCACGGAACCGAAAATTGCCCAGCTGGTTGCAGATGACCTGCACCCGTTGCTCGATGAAATACATAAATCACCCTCACAGTCTGTAATAAATGCGGTTTTCCTGTTTGCAGGCCAGAACCCCCGAGAGCTTCTCAGGGGGTCTGGTCCGTAAACAGATAGGATGTCCCATATACCCCAAAAAAGTGGGGCTGTTGCAATCTAAAATTACAGCAGCCCCACTAAGGAGGTCAGACTAACCGATCAGGGTCAAGTCCAGGGATCAGCCGGCGTTTGTGGCGTCGGCGGCAGTGTCAGCGGCAGCCTCAGCGTCAGTAGCAGCCTCAGCGTCGGCGGCACCGGTGTCAGCGGCGGCGCCGTTGCTGGCGACGTAGGCGTCCAGCTGGGTCTGGGCCTCGGCGATGATCTCGTCAAGACCGTCGGCGCGGAGAGCGTCCAGCATCTCGGGAACGACAGTGTCGGGATCACCGGCGCCGGTGACCAGCAGGCTCTTGTAGGTCAGCCAGGTGGCGGTGCAGGCGGCCAACTGGTCGGCCACGTTGGTGGTGTCGAAGTAGAAGCCCAGAGCGGGGGAGGACAGGGCGTTGGCGTTCTGGACAGCCACCTCATCCAGGTAGGGGTTGCCGACGGTGCCGGACTCGGGGGTCATTCTCATGTTGGAGCCCTGGGTGTAGGAGGCGGCGGACCAATCCTGGTTCAGCTTCTTGATCTTCTGCATGCCGTCCTCTTCCACGTACTCGAAGTTCACACCCTCGACGCCGTAGGCGAACCAGTCGCGGACCTTGGTGTCGGTGTTGACCAGCTCCAGCAGAGCCAAGGCCTTGTCGATGTTGGGGGAGGAGGCGTTGATGCAGGAGATGGAGCCCTGGACGGTGTCGTTGGAGACCACGGAGTCACCGAACTGGCTGACCACGACCTCAGCGCCGCGGCCCTGGCCCCAGCCCACGCTGGCGCTGGGCCAGCCCTGGGCCACGCCCACCGCGCACATGCCCTGGAAGTTGTCCAGAGTGTTGGCGTCGGAGTTGATCAGGCCGTCGTTGTACCAAGTGTGCATCTGGCGGAGCTGATCCAGAACGTCGTCCTGCTCAAAGACGGAGACCACCTTGGCGTCGTCGCTGTAGTAGCTCACGCCGATGGCGGGCAGGCCGCTGCCGAAGTTGTCGTAGCGGTTGCCGATGATGCAGGAGATGCCGTCCTTGTTGAGCATCATCGGGGTCTCGCCGGTGCCCTCATAGATGGCCCGCAGGCCCTCGTCGATGGAGAACAGGTCGTGGTCCTCAGCGTAGTCGGGATAGTACTGGTCCACGTAGTCCTTGGTCCAGACGAAGAAGTTGGTCATGGAGGAATCCTTGTAGGCGGGGATGCCGTAGAGCTTGCCGTTGATGTTGCAGGCCTTCAGGTACTCCTCGGGGATCAGATCGGTGAGGCCGGGAACGTTGGCCATCAGATCGGTCAGGTCGGCGAAAGCGCCCATGTTCACGTTGGAGGCATAGGTGCTCATGTCGGTGAAGATGATGTCGTAGTCATCGTTGGTCTGGACCAGCATGGTGCGCCGGTCATTCCAGCTGCCCCAATCCACCACCTGCAGGTTCACATGGGCGCCGATCTTCTCCTCTAAGTAGGGGTTCACCTGCTCATACCAGGCGTCGATGTCGGCGGGCTGGCCGTTGCCGACCTGGTACCAGGTGATGGTGGGAACGCCGTTGTCGTCAGCGGTGGTGTCGCCGTCGGTCTGGTCGCCGGCATTGGCGGCATTGCCGTTGGCAGCGTTTCCGCTGTTGCCGCCACCAGAGCAGCCCGCAAACAGGGACGCGACCATCACGACGGCTAAGAGCAGTGCAAGAAGCTTCTTCATTTCTGTTCCTCCTAATTTGATAGTTTTATTGTGACGGGGGCGGCGCTTGCCGCCCCCGCGACAACCGGTCAAGCGTATCTTAGCCCTTCACAGCGCCGACGGTAAGGCCGGAGATAAAGTACTTCTGGAAGAAGGGGTAGACACAGGCGATGGGGACGGCCACCACGAAGGCGATGGCCATGCGGACGCTCTCCTGAGGCATGGAGGCCCGCAGGGCGCCGCTGTCGCCCAGCAGGGCGGTGGGGTTTTTGGTCAGGAAGTCCAGGCTGCTCTGCATCCGGTCCAGCATGGCCTGCAGGGAGAGCAGATGGTCGCTGGAGATGTACAGCTTGGACTGGAACCAGTCGTTCCAGTAGCCGAAGGCCAGGAACAGGCCGATGGTGGCCAGCACGGGCTTGGAGATGGGCATCACGATCTTGAAGAAGACGGTCCACTGGGAGGCGCCGTCGATGCGGGCGGACTCAATGACCTCGTCGGGGATCGTGTTGCGGAAGAAGGTCCGGGAGATGGTGACGTTAAAGCTGGACACCGCCAGGGGCAGGATCAGGGCCCAGATGGTGTCCGCCAGGTGGAGGATCTGGGTGTTGACCACGTAGGAGGCCGCCATGCCGCCGCCGAAGACCATGGGGATAAAGATTAGGATGGTCAGGAAGTTGTTGAGCTTGTGCTCCCGGCGGGACAGGACGTAGCCCATGACGGTGGTCAGCAGCACGCCCAGGACGGTGCCGATGGCGGTGACGCAGATGGACACCCACAGGGAGTTCAGAATGGTCAGCCGCTGGCTCCACAGGTACTCATAGGCCTCGGCGGAGAAGGTCTCCGCGGTGACGAAGAGCTGGTAGCCCTGCTGGCGGATCACGTCGTTGTCCGTGATGGAGATGATGAAGATGAAGACGATGGGCAGGAAGCACACCAGCGCCAGGATGACGAAGATGGCGTTGAACACCACGTTGGTCACCGGGTGGATCCGGTTCAGCCGGCTCAGGCTGCTCTCGTTGAGGTTTTTCGAATTTGCCGCTTTGCTCATTGCTGTTTCTCTCTCCTTCCCTGTCAGATCAGCGCGCTGGATCTATCGAACTTGCGGACGATGGCGTTGGCGCTCAGGATGGTGATGCAGCCCACCACCGCCTGGAACATGGACGCCGCCGAGGTCTGTCCGATGGTTACGCTGGGCGAGTTCAGCATCAGGAAGGTCTGCACGTCCAGCGTGGCCACCCAGGAGGTAAGGGGCTGGTTGGCGCCCTGGGACACCTGGTAGAACAGGCCGAAGTCGGAGGAGAAGATGTGGCCCACGGAGAGGATGAACATCATAATGATGATGGGCCGCAGGGAGGGCAGGGTGACGTAGATGGCCTGCTGGAACTTGCTGGCGCCGTCCAGGGAGGCCGCCTCGTACAGGGAGGTGTCGATGCCGGTGATGCTGGCCAGGTAGACCACCATGTTGTAGCCCAGGGTCTTCCAGATGTGCATGAAGACCAGAATGAAGGGCCAGTACTTGCCGGTGGTGTACCAGCCGATGTTCTCGCCGCCGAGGGCCCGGATCAGGGAGTTGAGCAGGCCCTTGTCCGTGACCAGGAAGGCGTAGACGAAGTAGCTGACCACGACCCAGCTCATGAAGTGGGGCATGAACATCAGGGTCTGGTAGAACTTGGACTTGCGCTTGCTGTAGATGTTGCTGATGATGATGGCCAGGCCCACGGGCAGGACGATGTCCAGCACGATGAAGACCAGGTTGTACAAAACGGTGTTGCGGAGGATCATGGGGAAGACGCGGAGGTTGAAGAAGTAGCTGAAGTTGTCGAAGCCCACCCACTCGCTGCTCAGCAGATTGGACAAAAATCCCTCACCGCCGGAGATCTTGTAATCCTTGAACGAGATGATGAGTCCGAACATGGGCAGGTAGCAGAAGAGCACATACCAGACGGTAGTGGGGAGCGCCAGGATCGACAGCTCGGTGTCGTCCCTGGTCCACCTCGCCTTGCCCTTGCGCGTCAACCGGGGCGCAGGCGCCGGTTTCTGGGCCTTTGTCACTTGTTCCGTTTTTACCATGGTGATCGATCATTCCCTTCCTAAATTTTCTGTTGTTGGATCACACAAGTCCAACTGCGCCGTGGGACAGTATTACTTACTTATTATATATTTACGTAACACTTTGGTAAAGTCTAGAAAGGCCACTTTTGTAGTAGGAAAAGGTTACATCGCCTCGGAAGTTTCTTTCTTCGGCCGTCGAAACAGGTCGATGCGGCGGCGAATCGGGAACTGCCGCCGCCGTCGCCGAAGCTTCGGCCGACAATCGTGGATCGGGAGAAAATGTTTCGTTTCAGCACTAGCTTTTGCGCCCGCCTTTTGCCATAATGGTGATACCCATCTGCCAAATGAAAGCGAGGAGAAAAATATATGCATACACCCATCCATCTGACCGGGCAGCTGCCCGACCACTGGAAGGAGGCCCTGGCCATCCTGGCGGACGACCTGGGTATGGAGCCGGATGAGGCCGGCGTAGAGA
>DVGP01000197.1 GCA_018712665.1 Candidatus Pelethomonas intestinigallinarum
GAGCCGCCGCCAGGCTGGGGCGGCTGAGCCCGCGCTCTGTCCGCAGCTCCTCGATTCGCTGCGCCATCGTCACCATATTTCTATACCTCCTTGGTAAAAGGGTGTCCTCCCCAGCCTGCGCAGGGCCAGGGATTCTTTCAAACTGCATCCTACTCTGTTCAACTCACAGCAGGGAGAGCTGCTCGCCGTCTCCCGGGTCAGAGGCCGCCTCAGGCGCTGAGGCCCCGCTCTCCGGGGTCCCTCCGCCCTCCAGCATAGCGGCAAACTCCTCCTCCGTGAGAACAGGAATGGCAAGCCCATTTGCTTTACGGAGCTTGCTGCCGGCGTTTTCCCCGGCCACCACATAGCTGGTTTTCCTGCTGACGGAGCCGCTGACCTTGCCGCCCCGGGCCTCGATCAGGGCTCCCGCCTCCTCCCGGGTGAACCGCTCCAGTGCCCCGGTGAGGACGAAGGTCAACCCCTTGAACTGGTCCCCGGCGGGCTTCTGGGCGGCCTCCAGGGAGACCCCCGCCTCCCGCAGCCGGTCCATCAGGTGCTTGGACTGGGGGTTTTGCAGCCACTCCCGGATGTAGGCGGCGGTAATGGCGCCCACATCGTCGATGGCGGTGAGCTCCTCCTCCGTGGCGGCGGCCAGGGCGTCAAAGGTTCCGAAGTGGGCGGCCAGGACCTTCCCCGCCTTCTGTCCCACCTGCCGGATGCCCAGGGCGTAGAGGAGCCGCTCCAGTCCCCGGTCCCGGCTGGCGGCGATGGCCGCCACCAGATTGGCGGCGGACTTCTCCCCCATCCGGTCCAAGGCGGCCAACTCCTCCTCCCGGAGGAAGTAGAGGTCTGCCGGGCTCTTCACCAGCCCCCGGTCGATGAGCTGGGCCATGACGGCGGGACCCAGGCCCTCGATGTCCATGGCGTCCCGGCTGGCAAAGTGGGTCAGGTTCCGGTGGAGCTGGGCGGGGCACTCCGCCCCGGTACAGCGGATGGCCGCGCCATCCGGGTCCCGGGCCACCGGTGCCCCGCACACCGGGCACAGCTCCGGCAGGTGGTAGGGCACCGTCCCCTCCGGCCGGAGATCGGTGAGGACCTCCACCACCTCGGGGATGATCTCCCCGGCCTTCTGGAGGACCACTGTGTCTCCGATGCGGATGTCCTTCTCATCAATGAAGTCCTGGTTGTGGAGCGTTGCGTTGGTGACGGTGGTCCCCGCCAGCCGCACCGGCTCCACAATGACCTTGGGGGTCAGCACCCCGGTGCGGCCCACCTGGACCACAATGTCCAGTACCTTGGAGGGCTTCCGCTCCGGGGGGTACTTGTAGGCGATGGCCCACCGGGGACACTTGGCAGTACTCCCCAGGGCGGCGCGGTCTGACAAGGAATCTAACTTTACAACAGCGCCGTCCATGTCGAAGGGCAGGTCCTCCCGGTCCTCATTGAGCCGGGCGATCTCAGCGTTGATGGCCTCGTCGCCGGTGAGGCGCTTGAAGGGGATCATTTGGAAGCCCTGGGAGGCCAGATAGTCCAGGGTCTCAGCGTGGGTGGAAAAGGTCCGGCCCTCGGCCAGCTGGAGGTTGAACACCCGGATGTCCAGCCGCCGCTGGGCGCAGATCTTGCTGTCCAGCTGCCGCAGGGAACCGGCGGCGGCGTTCCGGGGATTGGCGAAGGGGGCCTCCTCCCTCTCCTCCCGCTGCTGGTTGAGCTTGTGAAAGACCACCTTGGGCATGAAGACCTCGCCCCGGACGATGAGCCGGGGCAGCTTCTCCGGCAGCACCATGGGGATGGAGCGGATGGTGCGGAGGTTCTCCGTCACATCCTCCCCCACCCGACCGTCGCCCCGGGTGGCCCCCTGAACAAACACGCCGTCCCGGTACTCCAGAGCCACGCTGAGGCCGTCCACCTTGGGCTCCACGGTGTAGGCGGGGCTCTCCACCGCCTGGGCCATCCGCTGGGTGAACTCACTTACCTCCTCCGGGGAGAACACGTCCTGGAGGCTCTCCAGGGGCACCGGATGCGTCACCTGCTGAAAGCTGTCCAGGGGCGCGCCTCCCACCCGCTGGGTAGGGGAATCCGGGGTGACCTCCTCCGGGTGGGCCGCCTCCAGCTCCTCCAGCCGGCGGAGCTTGTGGTCGTAGTCGTAGTCGGACATGGTGGGATCGTCCAGCACATAGTATCGGTATCCCGCCTCATTGAGCTCCTGGCGCAGCTGGGCCATCTCGCTTCTATAGTCCATTGGTGTTCCTCCGTTGTAAAGGAAAATTACTTGCTTGTATTTTACCCGTTGTTGATGGCGTACTCGTAGGCGTCGTCCTCGGCGGCGTTGCCGGAGTCGAACTGGGTGTAGGTGTCCGGCACGTCTCCCACGATCACCGTCTCCGCCACGGAAAAGGAGCTGCTGACCTGAGTTCGGGTACTGAGCCCAGGCAGAAGGATGGTCACCGACACATCCACGTACAGCAGGATGCTGTGGGTGGTCTGGTTAATGCCCGCGTCGGAGAACTGGTTCTCAAAGTGGGCGGAGCAGCTGCCGGTGGACTGCATCTTCACCGTCAGCCGGGGACCGTGGCCCGCCAGGAGGGCGGAGCCGGTCAGGGTGCCGATGGGGATGGAGAGCTGGGTATCCGACATCTGGCTGAGCCGGTGGAGAACGTCCTCGGTGATGGCGGACTGGAGGCGGTTGAACTCCGCCATGTTGCTCTGCAATGCGGTGATCCGCCCGCTGTTGTCCTTCTGCAGGGTGATGAGCCTGTCGTACTGGATCTCACCGCTCTCGATGGCGTCGCTGACAGCGGCGACCACCAGGCGGTTGACGGAGTTGGACACCCGGGTCACCGCCAGATCCCCCAGCAGGGTCCGCAGGTGGGACAGGACAACCATAGTCAGCACCACCAGCACCAATGCCAGGACGGCGCAGGCCGCCCGGGCCCGCTGTCCCCGGGTCATGGGCGCCCGGGGCCGCCGCCATCTCCGCATCGCGCATCCCCCCTTCACAGGAGGGTATGCGGGGAATGCTTTTCCCTATTCCCCGGAATATCCGCTCACTCCGGCAGGGCCAGGACCAGGTCCTTGAACACCCTCCCCCGCTCCTCGAAGTTCTTGAAGCGGTCGAAGGAGGTGCTGGCCGGAGAGAGGATCACCACGTCCCCCGGCCGGGCCAGGCGGTCCGCCGCGGCCACGGCGGCGGGGTAGTCCTCCACCTCCAGGATGGGGATGTTCTGGAAGTTCTCCGCCTCCTGGGCGGCCCGGCGGATGGCCCCGGCGGTGGCGCCGCACAGGACCATGGCCTTCACGTGGTCGTTGATTACCGGCCCCAGGGGGGCGTAGCTGACCCCCTTGTCCTTTCCCCCGGCGATGAGGATCACCTTCTCCGGGAAGGCCCGGAGCCCCGCCATGGTGCGGCTGGGACTGGAGGCGATGGAGTCGTTGTACCAGCGGACGCCCCGGCGGGTCCGCACCAGCTCAATGCGGTGCTCCACCCCGCCGAAGGTCCTGGCGTAGCCACGAATGGTCTCATCGTCTACCAATCCCTGGACGGCACAGATGGCCGCCATATAATTCTCCACGTTGTGGACGCCGGGGAGAAGGATGTCCTCCAGAGGCAGCACGGGACGGCTCTCCGCTCCGTCCCGGTACCAGATGGTCCCGACCTTGAGGAAGCATCCCCGCTCCGGCACATGGAGGGCATCCCGGGTAAACCATTCCACCCGGCCCGGGGCTTGCTCCGCCAGCTCCCGGGTCAGGTCGTTGTCCCAGTTGGTCACCAGCCTGTCTCCGGTCCCCTGGTGGGCGAAGATGTTGGCCTTGGCCGCCACATACTCCGCCATGTCGGTGTGGACGTCCAGGTGGTTGGGGGCCAGGTTGGTGAGGACCGCCACCGCGGGGCTGCGGTCCATGGTCATGAGCTGGAAGGAGCTGAGCTCCACCACCGCCAGATCCTCCCGGCGGATGTTCCCCGCCTCGTTGAGGAGGGGGTGGCCGATGTTGCCTCCCAGGTGGACGGTGCGGCCCGCCGCCCGGAGGAGCCCGGCGATGATAGTGGTGGTGGTGGTCTTTCCGTCACTGCCGGTGACAGCAATGATGGGACAGGGACAGACCTGGAAGAACACCTCCATCTCCGAGGTAATCTGGCTCCCCCGCCGCCGGGCGGCCTCCAGGTATTTCGGGTGCAGGCCCGGGGTGCGGAAGATCACGTCGGCCTGGAGGTCCTCCAGGTAGTCCGGCCCCAGGCGCAGGGCGCAGCCTATGGCCTCCAGCTCCTCCGCCAGAGAACCCAGGGCCTCCCGGTCCTTCTTATCGCAGGCGGTGACGGCGATCCCCGCCCCCCGCAGCAGACGGATCAGGGGCGTGTTGCTCACTCCCACGCCGATGACTGCCACCGTCTTTCCTGCCAGTGTGCCCAAATACTCCTCCAAGGTCATATGCCCTCTCCCCCATCTCACGCAGTTTTGATCCGTGTTATTATAGCACCTCAGCGGCAGGATGACAAACATATTTTGCCCGGCGGGCTGCGAACTTTCGTTGACAACCGCCCCGAGCTCCTGTAAAATAGTGTGGCGAGTAAAACAGGCGGTCGCGCGGCGAGGCCGAAAGGCCCGCTGTGAGGAAAGTCCGGGCTCCACAGGGCAAGGATAACGGGTAACGCCCGCCGAAGGCGACTTCAGGAAAAGTGCAACAGAGATATACCGCCTCGTCCC
>DVGP01000198.1 GCA_018712665.1 Candidatus Pelethomonas intestinigallinarum
TGGTTCGCGGTGGGAGGTTTGGCGGCCTCTCCGCTCAATGTCTGGCTCCGCGCCCGGGCGGGACTGCCGCGGACCGGCCTCGTCTTTTATACAAAATTCTTCGTAATTGTTTTTGCCGTCGGATTCCTGTGCGCCTTTCTTCGCCGGCTATTCATCCAGCAGAAGAAAGCGGAGGAGTAGACGTTTCTTCCCCCGGCGGAGGCATTGCCTCCGCCGGTTTTTTCATCCTCTGACAGCTTACGCTTCCCGCCCCAGGTGGAAGGCTTTTTTGTTCATCTCCAGGAACTTGGGGGGTACGCTCTCCTCGATGGCGGTGAGCCACTGCTCCTCGGGGAAGTCGAACCACTTGGAGAGACGGCCCATAAGGACGATGTTCACCGCCTTGCTGCTGCCGGCCTCCTCCGCCAGGGCCAGGGCGTCGATGGCGTCCAGGTCCACGCCGGCGGCGGCCATCTTTGCCTCCAGATCCTGGGGATAGGCCGCCGCGCCGGTAATGACGGGCATGGGGTTGATCTGCTGGGTGTTGGTGATGAGCTTGCCGCCGGGCTTTAAGTACTCCGTCCATCGGGCCGCCTCCAGCAGCTCGAAGGAGAGGATGAAGTCCGCCTGGCCCTTGTCGATGATGGGGGAGTAGACCTTGTCCCCCCAGCGGACGTAGGTGACCACGCTGCCGCCCCGCTGGCTCATGCCGTGGACCTCGCTGACCTTCACGTCGTAGCCGGCGGTGAGCAGCATCCGTCCCAGGAGCTTGCTGGCCAGGAGGGTGCCCTGACCGCCCACGCCGACGATCATGATGTTCTTCGTTTCCATAATTCCAAAATTCTCCAATTATCACCAGTTGTTCGTTACCGGGCGGGAGTGTACCGCCTAGAAATATGGATCAGTCACGAAAATAAAGTTTTTTTGCCTGCTTTTTCTTTCAAAAAATTCCAGATTCTTTGATACTCACCAGTCGCCCGTTACCGGGCGGGAATGTATCGTTCAGAAGGTTGGATCAGTCCCGAAAGTAAAGTTCTTTTTGCCTACTTTTTCTTTCAAGAAAAAGTAGAGCCTAATGCGTCGAACTTGCACAGCTGCTGGCAGACGCCGCAGCCCACGCAGAGGGTGTTGTCGATCTGAGCCTTGCCGTCCACGATGCTGATGGCGGGGCAGCCGATCCGCATGCAGGACTTGCAGCCCACGCACTTGTCGGGATCGGAGGCGATGGGGCCGGGGTGCTTGACGTATTTCAGCAGGGCGCAAGGGCGGCGGGAGATGATGACGGAGGGCTCCGCCGCCGCCAGCTCCTCCTTCACCGCCGCGTCGCACGCCGCCAGATCGTAGGGGTCGACGACCCGGACCCGGCGGATGCCCACGGCCCGGCACAGGGTCTCCAGGTCGATTTTGGTGCAGGGATCCCCCTTCAGGTTGTAGCCGGTGGTGGGGTTCTGCTGGTGGCCGGTCATGCCGGTGATGGAGTTGTCCAGGATGATGACTGTGGAGTTGGACTCGTTGTAGGCCACGTTGATGAGGCCCGTGACTCCAGAGTGGATGAAGGTGGAATCTCCGATGACCGCCACGGTCTTGCCCTCTCCCTGTCCGCCGCCGGCCTTGTTGAAGCCGTGGAGGCCGGAGACGGAGGCGCCCATGCAGATGGTGGTGTCGATGGCGCTGAGGGGCGCCACAGCCCCCAGGGTGTAGCAGCCGATGTCCCCCAGGACCGTCAGCTTGTTCTTCGCCAGGGTGTAGAACAGTCCCCGGTGGGGGCAGCCGGCGCACATCACCGGCGGCCGGGCGGGGATGGCCTCATCCAGCTTGGGCCCCACGGTGGCGGGCTGACCCAGCTTGGCCGCCACCAGATTCTGGTTGAACTCGTCAATGGCGGGGAACACGTCCTTGCCTGTGGGGGACAGGCCCAGGGAGCGGCAGTGGGCCTCAATGAAGCCGTCCAGCTCCTCCACCACCGTCAAGGCGTCCACCGAGGCGGCGAAGTCCAGGATCAGCTTCTCCGGCAGGGGCCAGATCATGCCCAGCTTCAGTACCGGATAGGTGTCCCCGCAGACCTCCTTCACGTACTGGTAGGAGGTGGAGGAGGTGATAATGCCCAGCTTGTGGTCTCTGCCCTCCTCCACCCGGTTCACCGGGGCGGTCTCCGCCCACTCCACCAGGCGGCGGGTGCGCTCCTCCACCACCGGGTGGCGGCGCTTGGCGTTGCCGGGCATCATGATGTACTTGGCCCCGTTCTTCTCGTAGGGCTTCTGGGGAATGTCCGCCCGCTCCCCGGTGTCCACCACGGACTGGGAGTGGCTGACCCGGGTGCACATCTTCAGCAGCACCGCCGTGTCGAACTCCTCGGAGAGCGCATAGGCCAGCTTGGTGAACTCCAGGGCCTCGGCGGAGTCGCTGGGTTCCAGCATGGGGAGCTTGGCGGCCATGGCGTAGTGGCGGGAGTCCTGCTCGTTCTGGGACGAGTGCATCCCCGCGTCGTCGGCCACGCCGATGATCATTCCGGCGTTGACGCCGGTGTAGGCGATGGTAAACAGGGGGTCCGCCGCCACGTTGAGCCCCACGTGCTTCATGCCGCAGAAGCTCCGCTTTCCCGCCAGGGAGGCGCCGAAGGCCGCTTCCATGGCCACCTTCTCGTTGGGGGCCCACTCCGCGTAGATCTCGGGGTACTTGGCGGCGGCCTCGGTGATCTCCGTGCTGGGGGTGCCGGGATAGCTGGAGACAAAGGCGCATCCCGCCTCATAGAGCCCTCGGGCAACGGCTTCGTTGCCCAGCATCAGTCGTTTCATGTTCTCCTCCTTGCGCTGCCCGCCATGACCAGGCAGTAAAAATATACGAATTTTTCCAGGGTGGACCAAAATAGAAAACGTCCTCTGCAAGTATCTTGCAGAGGACGAGAATTTCCCGTGGTACCACCTCAGTTCGCCGCCGGAGCGGCCTCATGGGATACGAACATATCCCTGGCGCTGTATCGGGCGCGCCCGTCGCCGCTTACTTGTCTCCGCTTGGAAGCGGAGGTTCGGCGGGCCGCTCGGGGAGGAATTCCCGCGCCGCGCCCACACTGCCTCGCACCGGCCGGCAGATCTCTGAAGGGGGCGGATGGCGCGCTACTTGGTCCCGTCATCGCGTTGGACTATGGTGTATGCTGCGAACGATACTGTTACTTTATCACTTTTACGCGCTAACGTCAATGCCTTTTTTCGTCAAGGGCTCCAAATCATCCCTTCTGGCCGTTTTCGCCGATGGAGTCCCGGACGGTGACGGTGACCTGCCGGTCGTAGCAGGCGAAGATCCGCTCCACCCGCTCCCCCTCAGGGGGCCGGGTGACCAGGCTCACCACCGGCACGATGACCAGTCCCGCCAGCATGCAGAAGGCGCCGGCGTTGATGGGGGACTGAAGGACGGCAGGGAAGTGGGAGCCGAAGAAGATGTTGGCCAGCATGACCACGGTGGAGAAGAGGAAGCTGGTCCAGCAGGCGGCGGCGGTGGTCCGCTTCCAGTACAGGCCGAAGAGGAAGGGGGCCAGGAAGGCGCCGGCCAGGGCGCCCCAGCTCACGCCCATGAGCTGGGCGATGAAGGTGATGTTGGAGCGGTACTGGACGATGGCCAGAACCACGGAGATGGCGATGAAGACCACCACCAGGCCCCGCATCCACCGGACCTGCCGCTTCTCGTCCATGCCGGGGAACACCAGCTCCTTGAGGAAATCCAGGGTCAGGGTGGAGCTGGAGGCCAGCACCAGGGAGGAGAGGGTGGACATGGAGGCGGAGAGGACCAGGATCACCACGACGGCGATGAGGATGGTGGAGAGGCCCGAGAGCATGGTGGGTACCACAGCGTCGTAGCCGTCAGCGGCAATGTCGATCTGATCGCTGTAGAGCCGGCCGAAGCCCCCCAGGAAGTAGCACCCGCCGGAGACGATGAGGGCGAAGACGGTGGAGATGACCATGCCCTTGCTGATGGCGGACTCGCTCTTGATGGCGTAGAACTTCTGGACCATCTGGGGCAGGCCCCAGGTGCCGAGGCTGGTGAGGAGCACCACCCCCAG
>DVGP01000199.1 GCA_018712665.1 Candidatus Pelethomonas intestinigallinarum
AGCCTCCGGGACTTCGTGGACGTGGTGCGGCGGCTGGGGCTGCGCATCGACGACATCGAGGCCAACCCCGCCTACCTCAGCTCCGGCCTGAGCGTGTACTCCGTGGCCATGACCGTCTGCGGCCGGGAGCTGAAGGCCTACAAGACCCACCGGGAGATCATCCAGGCCCTGGGCACTCTCGACTACGTGTGCCATGTGGAGGAGATGGACTGAGGGCCGCTTCGGGACCGGGCAGCAGGGCCCGGTCCCCGGCCTATCAGCCCATAGGGCGGCGAAAATTTTTCGCCGCCCAAGACTGTCGAAAAAGGCTGACGCCTTTTCCGCCAAAGGGGATTCGCTGCGCTTGCGCCTCGGCCCCTGGCGGGACCTGCGACGCTCGCTCCGCGCAAAGTGTTTTTCCGACGTACACGCCGCCGGAAAAACAATTTGATTTTCTTTCGCCGCCTGCGGGCGGCGTACCCGCAGGGGGCAGGCCGCATCCGTACGGCAGCATAGCTGCCTACGGCTGCGCACAAACTCTGCGAGGCTTTCTCGACACACTGAGGGCGGCGAAAATTTTTCGCCGCCCCTTTATTTGTTCATAATTTGCCGCTACACTAGGAAGAAAAAGACTGCGGAAGCGAGGTCCTTTCTCCATGCGCAACTTTTTCTACCGGATACAAAACGCCCTGGCCCGGTTCATGTACGGCCGAAACGGCACCGACCAGCTGAACATCGCCCTGCTGGTGTTCTACCTGATCCTGTGGCTGGTGGGGGGCATCGTCATCGCCCTGGCGAACGTTGGATTCCTCTACACCCTCCAGAGCCTGCTGATGACGGTTCTGGCGGTTCTGATCCTGTGGCGGACCTTCTCCCGGAACCTGAGCAAGCGCCGGGCGGAGAACCAGCGGTTTTTGAGCTGGTGGCTGCCCCTGAAGAGCCGGGCCGCCGGGGCCAAGGCCCGCCGGGCGGACAAGGAGCACCGCTATTTCACCTGCAAGAACTGCAAGACCATCTGCCGGGTGCCGGCGGGGAAGGGCAAGATCGAGATCACCTGTCCCAAGTGCGGCCACAAGCTCATCGTCAAGAGCTGACCGCGACCACACAGCAAAAATATCAGGCCCCCGGCGGTTCCGGGGGCCGCTTTTTGCCATGCGGAGAGGAGGACGCCATGTCCACAGAACAGATTCACACCAACGTCCGGGAGGGCCCGGACCTCCGGGCGGGGTTTTTCGCCCTGGCCCGGGAGACCTTCGACCTGGATTTCGAGCCCTGGTACCGGGGCGGCTGGTGGGGGGAGCGTTACATCCCCTATCTGCTGACCGTGGACGGCAGTGCCGCCGCCAACGTGTCGGTGAACGTGCTGGACACCCGCTTCCAGGGCCTGCCCCGGCGGTACATTCAGCTCGGCACCGTCATGACCGCCCCGGCCTTCCGGGGCCGGGGGTACAGCCGCCGGCTGCTGGAGACGGTTCTGGACCGGTGGCGGGACCGGTGCGACGGGGTATACCTCTACGCCAACGATTCCGTGCTGGACTTCTACCCCAAGTTCGGCTTCCGCCCCGGCGTGGAGACGGTCCACAGCCGCCCCTTCTCCGGCGGGCGGGGGACCGCACGGCCCCTGGACGTGGACCGGCGGGAGGACCTGGACCTCCTGCTGGACCGCTACGCCCTGGGGAACCCCTTCTGCGAGCTGCCCATGCTGGACAACCGGGGCTTCCTCATGTTCTACTGCGGGTCCTTCCTGAGGGACTGTGTCCGGTACCTCCCGGACCTGCGGTGCGCGGCGGTGGCGGAGGAGCGGGGGGAGACCCTGGTGGTCCACGACCTGTTCTGCCCGCCGGAGACGGACCTGGAGGCGGCGCTGGCCGGTCTGGCGGGGCCTAACATCCGCCGGGTGGAGCTGGGCTTCACCCCCCTGGACCCTGACGGGTGGGAGGCGGCCCCCCTCCGGGAGGAGGACACCACCCTCTTCGTCCTGGCGGGGAGGGAGGACCCCTTCTCCCGCCTCCCCTGCCGCATGCCCAGCTTGTCCCACGGATAAAACACCAAAGCGAGACCCCCGGCGGGCATAAGCCCGCCGGGGGTCATTCTCATTTCGTCTCTCCGCTTTTCTCGCCCAGCGCCGCCTGGGCCCGGAGGGCCTCGTCAAACTCCGGCAGGACCTTGGCCAGCCGCAGGAACTTCCCCTCCCGGTCCAGGAAGCAGTGCTCGCTCTCCCCGGTAAGCACCAGGGTCCCGTCCTCCTTCCGCATCTCGTAGCCGATGGTCAGACGGGGGCCCCGGTATCCCCGGACAGAGACGGCCACATCCACCCGGTCGTTGAAGGTGGTGGACGCCTTGTACTGGCACTGGACGGCGATCACCGGGGACACCACCCCCAGCGCCTCCAGCCGGTCGTAACCCCAGCCGATCTGGTCTAAGAAGTCGATGCGGGCCTCCTCCATCCAGTGGATGTAGTTGGCGTGGTGGGTAATGCCCATCTTGTCGGTCTCGTAGTAGTTCACCCGGTGGCGGTACGGTCTCATATTGGCTCCCTCGGTTCCTCAGTTTTGGGAAAATCATACCACAGCCGGGAGAAAACCGCAAGGGCGATGCCGCCTCTCAGCTCTGGCCGTGAGCCTCCCGCACCGCCTCGATGAAGGCCGCGGGGTCGATGATACGGCTCCCATCGTGGGCGGTGGCGCAGGTATCCTTCAGGAGCTGGAGCATCGTCTCGCCGTCCAGCTCCGGGGCCACCTGCCAGCCCAGGGCCAGCACCCCGGCGGCGTAGGGGATGCCCCAGCTCAGCCCGCCGATCCCGGTATACTGGTAGGAGGTCTCCCCCTCCCAGTACTCCTCAGCCACCGTCCGGTAGGACGTGGGCACACCAATCTGGGAAGAATCGATCTGCTGCGGACTGTCAGGCCATCCCCCGGTACAGGCGGTCACATTCTCCGGGTCCGCCGGGTCATAGAAGGCGGGGAAAATGATGCCGGTATCCTCCCCCGGCCGGCAGTCCAACACCACAATGCCTGCCGCCTGGGCCGCCTCCACCGCCTGATCCCACATCTCCAGGTTCTCGGTAAAGGGGGACCACTCGCCGGAGGGCGCCGCCGACACCGACACCACCCGGATCTTCTCCCCCTCCGGCAGCTTCTCGTTCTGCTCAACGATCCAGTTGAGGCCGTCGGCGTAG
>DVGP01000200.1 GCA_018712665.1 Candidatus Pelethomonas intestinigallinarum
GGCGATGGGCCAGGCGTAGTCGTCCTCCCCCTCGCCGCCCCACTGGATCTGGAAGTCGTACCGGCTCATGGGCAGAGATTGCAGGAAGGTACTCTGGACCGCCATGGTCACCACCACCAGCTGCATATCCGAGGCGGCGGTGTAGCTGTCGTAGCTCTGGCAGATGTAGGCGTCCTCCACGGTAAAGTCGAACCAATAGGTGTGCATGGTGTCCCCCAGATAGCCCAGGCCGCCGCCGGGGACATAGCCCTCCTCCTGGTCCTCGGCCTCTTCGCCGGTGGCGCCGTTCTCGTTCCCGCCGCCGCAGGCGGTCAGGGCCCCCAGGCCCACCAGAGCCGCCAGGAGGACGGCAAACAGTCTTTTACTCTTACGATTCATCGCGCCTCTCTTTCTCTTCTATCAGGTGTTTCCAGCGGGCCGCTCGAAGATCAGGTCGATCTCCTTGCTGCCGCCCTCGCCGGAAAAGCGGGTGGGGATGTAGCCCACGTACCGCCAGCCCTGGGCGGCCCGCCGGTCGATGATCTCCCGGTGCTGGCAGTCGGCGTTATTCATCCAGAAGCCTCCGCCCACATACAGGGTCTCGTATTCATACTGGTACATCGGCAGCACTCCTTTCAAATTCCCCACGCGAAACGAATGTTTCGCGTAAAAAGTTCTTTTTGATTCTTTTTCTTACAAGAAAAAGAATGGATGCCGTATATTTTTGAATGTCAGCAGAGCTTGGCCCCGGCGGGGATGGCGTCGTCCACCATAATGAGGCGGAGCTTCTCCTCGCCGCGCTCGGTGTGAACGGCGGAGAGGAGCATGCCGCGGGACTCCAGGCCCATCATCTTCCTGGGGGGCAGGTTGACGATGGCCACCAGGGTCTTGCCCACCAGCTCCTCGGGCTTGTAGTACATGGCGATGCCGGAGAGGATCTGCCGGTCGGCGCCGGTGCCGTCGTCCAGGGTGAAGCGCAGGAGCTTGTTGGACTTCTTCACGTTCTCGCAGGCCTTCACCTTCACCGCCCGGAAGTCGCACTTGCAGAAGGTGTCGAAGTCCACCGGCTCGGTGAGCTGGGGCTCCACCTCGATGGCGGGGAGGGCTGCCCGCTTGGCGGCCTCGGCGGCCTCCTCCAGCTCCTGGAGGGCCTTCTCCGCGTCCACCCGGGGGAACAGGTTCTCGCCCTTGGTCACGGCGGCGGTCTCGCTGAGGCCGCCCCAGGCGGCCACGCTGTCCCAGGTCCGCAGGTCCGCCCCCGCGCCGATCTGGCCGAAGAGCTTCTCCATGCTCTCGGGCATGAAGGGGGTCAGGAGCACGCCGCAGATCCGGGTGGCCTCCAGCAGGTTGTAGAGCACCCGGGCCAGGCGGGGCCCGTTGGCCTCCATGTCCTTGGCCAGGGCCCAGGGGGCGTTCTCGTCAATATACTTGTTGGCCCGCTGGACCACCTTGAAGATCTCCTCCAGGGCGTTCTGGAACTGGTAGCGCTCCATCTGGGCCTCGTAGCGGCCCCGGAGGGAGGAGGCCATCTCCAGGAGGGGAGCGTCCTTCTCCGGGTCCTCCGCCTGGTCCCCGGGCAGGCTGCCGCCGAAGTACTTGCCCACCATGGCGGTGGTGCGGCTGACCAGGTTGCCCAGGTCGTTGGCCAGGTCCGTGTTGATGGTCTGGATCAGCAGCTCGTTGGAGAAGTTGCCGTCGGAGCCGAAGGGGAAGGTCCGCAGCAGGAAGAAGCGCAGGGCGTCCACCCCGAACTTCTCCGCCAGGATATAGGGGTCCACCACGTTGCCCTTGGACTTGGACATCTTGCCGCCGTCCAGGAGCAGCCAGCCGTGGCCGTAGACCTTCTTGGGCAGGGGCAGGTCCAGGCTCATGAGCATGGCGGGCCAGATGATGGAGTGGAAGCGGACGATCTCCTTGCCCACGAAGTGGACGTCGGCGGGCCAGAACTTTTCCAGGTCGCCGTACTTGTCGTTCTCAAAGCCCAGGGCGGTCATGTAGTTGAACAGGGCGTCGATCCACACGTACACCACATGGCCAGGGTCGAAGTCCACGGGGACGCCCCAGGTGAAGCTGGTCCGGGACACGCACAGGTCCTCCAGGCCGGGCTTGATGAAGTTGTTCACCATCTCGTTGACCCGGGAGCGGGGCTCCAGGAAGTCCGTGTTCTCCAGCAGGTCCTGGATGCGGCCGGCGTACTTGCTCAGGCGGAAGAAGTAGGCCTCCTCCTCCGCGTCCTGGACCTCCCGGCCGCAGTCGGGGCACTTGCCGTCCACCAGCTGGCTCTCGGTCCAGAAGGACTCGCAGGGCTTGCAGTACTTGCCCTTGTAGGTGCCCTTGTAGATGTCGCCGTTGTCGTACATCCGCTTGAAGATGCGCTGGATGGCCCGGACGTGGTAGTCGTCGGTGGTGCGGATGAAGCGGTCGTAGCTCACATTCATCAGCTTCCACAGGTCCAGTACCCCCTTGGGGCCGGTTACAATATTGTCAACAAACTGCTGGGGGGTGATCCCGGCCTCACGAGCCTTGGTCTCAATGTTCTGACCGTGCTCGTCGGTGCCGGTGAGGAACATGACCTCATGCCCCGTCAGCCGCTTGTACCGTGCCATGGCGTCGGCGGCCACGGTGCAGTAGGCGTGGCCGATGTGCAGCTTGGCCGAGGGATAGTAGATAGGGGTGGTGATATAAAAGCGCTTGTTCTCCATTGGGATGACCTCCTGTAGCCCCAGATGAGAGGGCGTTGTATACGCGCCGCGTCGGCGGCGCAAATTACCACTTGGCAATCAAACAGTTACATGATGGTAATTACAGTATAGTATACCACGCATCGGCGGGGCTTTACAAGAGGCTGCCCGGGGAAAACCGCCCGCCGGGGCCTGTTTTCCCCGGACAGTCCTCCCCGGAAGAACACTCCTCCCTCTCTCACAGCCGCCCTCCGCCCCCGCTCCCCGGGCCGCGGAGGCCGGGGCGGCACTTTTTTCCCAGGAACCTTGTTGACATAACGGTGTGGAAAACTGTGTGGATAATGTGCAAAACCTTGGGCGACCGGGTTTTGCCCGGTTTCCGTGCCGATTATGTCCACCGGCGCCTCAGTCACTTTTTTCGGAGTTTTTTGGTTTTTTGTCAAAGGCGCGTCAGAAACAGGTGAAAAGGGTGTAAGATGGGGAGGCGCGGCGGCGAAATCCCGGCCCCGCCCCCCTTGCCAGGGCGGAAATTTTTTGATAAACTAGCTGTATATGCAATCTTTACGGAGGAACCTATGGCAGAAGCGAAAAAAGCACAGGCGAGCTACGGCAATGAGTCCATCAGCGCGCTGAAGGGAGCCGACCGGGTCCGCAAGCGGCCCGGCGTCATTTTTGGCTCCGACGGGCTGGAGGGCTGCGAGCACGCGGTGTTTGAAATTTTGTCCAACTCCATCGACGAGGCCCGGGAGGGCTTTGGCTCCCTCATCACCGTCACCCGGTTCCTGGACCACAGCGTGGAGGTGGAGGACCAGGGCCGGGGCTGCCCGGTGGACTACAACGAGAAGGAGAAGCGGTGGAACTGGGAGCTGGTGTTCTGCGAGCTCTACGCCGGGGGCAAGTACGGCAACAACCAGGGGGAGAACTACGAGTTCTCCCTGGGGCTCAACGGCCTGGGCTCCTGCGCCACCCAGTACGCCTCCGCCTATATGGACGTCACCGTGTGGCGGGACGGGTACGAGTACCAGCTCCACTTCAAAAAGGGCAAGCCCCTGGGCAAGAAGGGCCAGGAGCTGCAGAAGACCCCCCTGTCCCGGAAGAGGACCGGCACCAGGACCCGGTGGCTGCCGGACCTGGAGGTCTTCACCGACATCGACATCCCGGCGGAGTACTTCACCTCCGTCATGAAGCGCCAGGCGGTGGTCAACGCCGGGGTGACCTTCCGCTTCAAGCAGGAGACCGCCCCGGGGAAGTTCGAGACCACGGAGTTTCTCTACCAGAACGGCATCGCTGACTACGTCGCGGAGCTGGCGGGGGAGGACAGCCTGACCCTGCCGGTGTTCTGGGAGGCGGAGCGCCGGGGCCGGGACCGGGCCGACAAGGACGAGTACCGGGTGAAGCTCTCCGTGTCCTTCTGCTTCTCCAACCGGGTGAAGGTCATCGAGCACTACCACAACTCCTCTTGGCTGGAGCACGGGGGCAGCCCGGAGAAGGCCACCCGCTCCGCCTTCGTCTCCGCCATCGACGGCTGGCTGCGGCAGAACAGCAAGTACCAGAAGAATGAGGCCAAGGTCACCTGGGCGGACATCGAGGAGTGCCTGGTGCTGGTCAGCAGCAACTTCTCCACCCAGACCAGCTACGAGAACCAGACCAAGAAGGCCATCACCAACAAGTTCGTCCAGGAGGCCATGACGGAGTTTCTCCGCAGCCGCCTGGAGATCTACTTCATCGAGAACCCCGCCGACGCGGAGAGGATCGCCGGGCAGGTCCTGGTGAACAAGCGGTCCCGGGAGACGGCGGAGCGGACAAGGCTGGGGATCAAGAAGAAGCTCTCCGGTACCATCGACATCGCCAACCGGGTGCAGAAGTTCGTGGACTGCCGGACGAAGGACGTTTCCCGCCGGGAGATCTACATCGTGGAGGGCGACTCGGCCCTGGGCAGCGTGAAGCTCAGCCGGGACGCGGAGTTCCAGGGGATCATGCCCGTCCGGGGCAAGATCCTCAACTGCCTGAAGGCGGACTACGCCCGGATCTTCAAAAGCGAGATCATCACCGACCTCATCAAGGTCCTGGGCTGCGGGGTGGAGGTCCAGAACAAGCACGTGAAGGACCTGAGCGCCTTCGACCTCAACAACCTCCGCTGGAGCAAGGTGGTCATCTGCACCGACGCCGACGTGGACGGCTTCCAGATCCGCACATTGATCCTCACCATGCTCTACCGCCTGTGCCCCACCCTGATCCAGCAGGGGTACGTGTATATCGCCGAGTCCCCCCTCTTTGAGATCACCTGCGGGGAGAAGACCTGGTTCGCCTACTCCGAGCGGGAGAAGGGGGAGATCGTCAAGGGCCTGGAGGGGAAGAAATACAAGATCGACCGGAGCAAGGGCCTGGGCGAGAACGACCCGGACATGATGTGGCTGACCACCATGAACCCGGAGACGAGGCGGCTGATCAAGGTCATGCCCGAGGACGCGGAGGCCACCGCCCAGATGTTCGAGCTGCTGCTGGGGGACAACCTCCAGGGGCGGAAGGAGCACATCGCCAACGAGGGGTACAGGTTCCTTGATCTGGCGGATATTTCGTAAGATTCGCAGCGCTTGCGGCGCTGCGCGCCGTTTCGGGGCCTCCGGCCCCGTACCCCGGGTTACTTTTCTCTTGTCAGAAAAGTAACCAAAAGGACATTTAAGGGGGAGGGTGTTTCGACTCCCCCTCCCCCTTAAAAA
>DVGP01000201.1 GCA_018712665.1 Candidatus Pelethomonas intestinigallinarum
ACCTTCACCAGCACCGCGTCCTTCCCCACGATGACCTTCTTCACCTCCGCCACCACGGCGGAGGCCAGATCTCTCTCACTCATCTTCCGGCTCCTTCCTATCTCTTGTATCTCCGGCTCCGCCGGGTCCTCTGTCCTCTTTCTTTCCCCGATAATCCTGGTAATAAACAGGCTGCCAAAGAAGCCTCGCAGAGTTCGCGCCGCGCACGGCGCGAACTAAAGTGAAATCGTTTTTCCGGCGGCATGTACGGCGGAAAAACACTCTGCGCGGAGCGAGCGTCGCAGGGGCCAGAGGCCCCGAGGCGCAGAGCGCAGCGAATCCCCTTTGGCGGAAAAGGCGCCAGCCTTTTTCGGCAAGATAAAAAACCTGTCATCCTGGACGCGGCGGAGGGCGGCCCCGGGCCCTTCGCTCCGTTCAGAATGACAGGGATGTCATACCCGCCGGTCCTCCGGCAGGCTCACTGCTCGTGAAGCTTCTCCAGAGCGTCCCTGGCGGCGGCCTGCTCCGCTTCTTTCTTGCTGTGGCCCCGGCCCTGGCCCACCGGCGCGCCGTTGAGCCGGACCTGAAACAGGAAGGTCTTGTTGTGGTCCGGACCGCTCTCGTCCACCATGTGGTAGGTCAGCACCTGGCCGCTCCTGCGCTGGACGATCTCCTGCAGGGTGGTCTTGTAGTCCCGGCGCTCCTCGGCGGCGGGGGCCCGGCTGAGGAGCACCCGGCAGATAAGCTCCCGGACACGCTCCATGCCGCCGTCCAGGTACACGGCGGCAAACACCGCCTCGGTGGCGTCGGCCAGGATGGACTGGCGCTGGCGGCCGCCGCCGGCCTCCTCGCCCTTGCCCAGCTTCAGGTACTGGCCCAGGCCCAGGAATTTCGCCACCTCATACAGGCTCTGCTCACAGACCAGGGCCGCCCGGATCCGGGTCAGATCCCCCTCCGGCAGCTTGCCGTAGGTCTTGAAGAGGAACTCCGCCGTCACAAAGCCCAGCACGCTGTCTCCCAGGAACTCCAGCCGCTCGTTGCTGCTGACCTCGGCGCTCCGGTGCTCGTTGGCATAGGAGCTGTGGTTAAGGGCCTCGCTGAGCAGCGACCTGTCCCGGAAGGTGTAGCCCAGCTTCTTCTCCAGTGATTCCATCCGATCCCTCCTTCCAAAAAGAAAGCCCCGCCCGTGAGGCGCCTACCCGGCGCCCTTCCGACGAGGCTCTCTTCACATCGCTTATTTTTCCAGCTTTTTCGTCAGGAAATTGACGCAGTCGCCCACGGTGGAGAGAGCGGCCAGCTCCTCCTCCCGGACTTCGCCGATCTTGAACTCGTCCTCCATTGCCATGACCAGTTCCACAAGATCGACAGAATCGGCGCCGAGATCCTCCTCAAAACTGGTATCCTCCGTCACCGTCTCAGCGTCCACGCTGAACTGCTCGGAGATGATCTTCTGCATCCGCTCAAAAATATCCTGCATTTCTCTCCCTCCTTTCCCAAGGGAATCGTTGGGGGCTCATTGGCATGATAAAACTTTTCCCCCGGGCTGTCAATAGCCAACCGCCGATTTTCCCACTCCACGGGGAGATTCCCTACTGGTCGAGGCGCATGAGGTCGATGTGGGCGGCGATGTCCCCGGCCACGTCCGCCTCCGCCGCGGCCACCGCCTGGTAGACGGCGTTCTCCATGGCCCGGGCGCCGCTGGCGCCGTGGGCCTTCAGTACAGGCTTTGTCAGCCCCAGGAAGGGGGTGGCCCCCACGGTGTCCGGGTCCAGCCGGTCCTTGAAGGCCCGCAGGCCGTCCTTCACCAGCAGGGCCGCCACCTTGGTGCCCAGGCTCTTGAGGAACATTCCCTTCAGCTCCCGGCCCATGAAGGAGCCCACGCCCTCGATGGTCTTGAGCATCACATTGCCGGAAAAGCCGTCGGCCACGATCACGTCGCACCCGCCCTTCATGGCCTCCTTTGCCTCGATGTTGCCGATGAAGTTGAGGTGCCCCGCCTCCCCGGCGGCCTTCAGAATCTGGTATGTATCCCGGCGGAGCTGGTCACCCTTGCTGTCCTCGCTGCCGATGTTGAGAAGTCCCACCCGGGGATTCTCGATCCCCAGGACCCGGGCGGCGTGGAAGCTGCCCAGGTAGGCGAACTGGACCAGGTACTCCACGGAGCACTCCGCGTTGGCGCCGCAGTCGATGAGCACCGCCCTGCCCCCGGCGGTGGGGATGGCGGGGGCCATGGCGGCACGGCGGATGCCCCGGACCCGCTTGACCAGCAGGGTGCCGGCGGAGAGAAGGGCCCCGGTGCTGCCGGCGGAGACGAAGGCATCCCCCTCCCCCGCCTTCAGCAGGTTCAAGCCCACGGTGATGGAGGAGTCCTTTTTCACCTTAAAGGCGGTGGCGGGGTCGTCGTGCATGTCGATGACCTCCGTGGCGTTGACCACGGACACCCCCGCCGGCAGGCCGCCGCACTGCTCCGCCGCGGCGCAGACCTCTCCCTCCCGGCCCACCAGAACAAGCTCCAGGCCGGGCCGGGCCTTGGCGGCGTTGAGGACCCCGCGGACGATCTCCAGGGGGGCGTTGTCGCCGCCCATGGCGTCAATGATAATTTTCATGCATTTTCTCCTTATTTTTGGTTTTTCCACCGGCGCTGCCGGTGGAAAAACATGTCAGATCCCACTGTCCGGAACGGGCTCTATTTTGCAACAGTATACCTCGCGGCACCGCCCGGGGTCAACACCCAGTCCGCAAAATCTCAGAGTTCGTCCGCGCAAATCCGCGTCCCTCGACCCTTTTTCCCATAAATATCCCCTATTTCTTTTTGAAGGAATCCTGTGTAGGACTTGCAAAGCGGCAAAAAAGTTGGTAAAATAATGCCTCGAGAGGAAAGCGATCAGACAACTCGGCGTGTAAGCGCCCTTGAACTATGAAGGGAGGCCATGACACATGGCGAAGGAAATCAAGAAGGAGGCCGAGGCTGCCGCTCCTCAGGCGGAGGCTGCCAAGGTCCAGAGCACGGAGGCTCCTAAGGCTGAGCCGGTCAAGAAGACCGCTGCCAAGCGGACTGCCGCGGCGGCCGCGAAGAAGGCCGAGCCCGCCAAGAAGGCTGAGCCCCAGCGGGTTGACGAGGTAGTGGTGCAGTTCGGCGGCAGCGAGTGGAGCGTGGACGCCATTAAGGACAGCGCCATCGCCGCCTATGCAGCGGAGGGCCACCGGGCGTCCTCTGTCAAGAAGCTGACTCTCTACGTCAAGCCCGAGGACCGGAAGGCCTACTACGTCATCAACGACAAGACCACCGGCAGCGTGGAGCTCTGATCCCAGCGAACCCCTTTCGCGGAAAAGGCGCCAGCCTTTTTCAACAGTCTCAAGCCGCCGTGGGCCATGTGCCCACGGCGGCTTTTCGCGTCTTCCCGTCAGGCGGCCAGCAGGCGGGCCGCCACGCCGCAGATCAGGAGATGGATCGGATAGAATGCATAAAACAGATATTTGTTCCCGTTCCACCCCCGCTGGCCGGTATAGTGCCACAGGGCAAAACCGGACAAGGGCGCGGTAACATACATGGCGCTGATGGCGCAGCCCAGGAGCACCCGCATTCCCTTCCGCTCAGTGACAAGATAGTAGGTGGCCGTCAGAAGCACTGTGCACAGGCCGAAGGCGCTCCCCAGCATTCCGCACCACAGCACCGCCGCCAGGATGACGAGTCCCTGGGTCACCCGGACCGCCGCGCCCTTGCGCCCGGAGTAGAGCCGCAGGCCGTAGAGCATGATCAGGCAGATGGACAGGGTAAACAGGGAATTCTGGCTGTTGAGGCTCCAAAGACTGCCGCTCATAGCCAGGTCATAGGGGATCTCGCTGACGACCGCGAAGCCAAGCATGGTCAGCAGGTACCGCTTGAAGCTGGAGGTATGCTGAAAGCCCTCCACCAGCAGGAAAGCGAACACCGGCACCGACAGCCATCCGATCATCTGGAGGACAGACGCCCATGTGGATAAGCTCATCAGGCCCGGGTCGGCGGCCACCGCCCCACTAAACGCCTCGATGGAGTCGTACTCTCCGATCCGGAGCAGTCCGATTTGGAACACTGACACGCTGAGGGTGTAGAATACCATGGTGATGCAGCCGTAGAGTTTCAGGTTGGTCCCGTGCATGGGGATGGAGAGCCGTTTTTCCTTACGGGTCTGTTTCATGTTTTCTGTTTCCATGCTTTTTCCCCTTCGTCTTCTTGTCGTTGGTTCATAGGGCGGGCATCGTCCGCACAGGCGTCAGCCCGCCGTTTTCATTATACCATACTTTTCCGCCGCGTACAGTCCCTTCTCCGCCATTGAGATAAAAGCCCACCCGCCCTTTGCACATGTCAGGAGATTTTGAGGCTTTTTCGGCACACTAGGGCGGGAGAGCGTACGCTCTCCCGCCCCTTGGCGCTGCTGAGGCAAACTTTGCTATGCAAAAGCATAGCAAAAGTGCCATGTGCCGTCTCTGACGGCACGGCATGGAATTTCACACCCCGATGGCGTTGCCGGTATAGAGCTGGTAGTACCGCCCCTTCTCCTCGATGAGCTGGTCGTGGGTGCCCCGCTCGATGATCCGGCCGTTCTCCAGGACCATGATGCAGTCGGAGTTCTTCACCGTGGACAGGCGGTGGGCGATGACGAAGGTAGTCCGCCCGGTCATCAGGGCGTCCATGCCCTCCTGGACCAGAGCCTCGGTCCGGGTGTCGATGGAAGAGGTGGCCTCGTCCAGGATCAGCACCGGCGGGTCCGCCACGGCGGCCCGGGCGATGGCCAGCAGCTGCCGCTGGCCCTGGCTGAGGTTGGCCCCGTCGCCGGTGAGCATGGTGTCGTAGCCGTCGGGCAGGCGGCGGATGAAGCCGTCGGCGTTGGCCAGCTGGGCGGCGGCGATGCACTCCTCGTCGGAGGCGTCCAGTCGGCCGTAGCGGATGTTCTCCATCACCGTGCCGGTGAACAGGTGGGTGTCCTGGAGCACCATGCCCAGGCTGCGGCGGAGGTCCGCCTTTTTGATCTTGTTGATGTTGATGCCGTCGTAGCGGATCTTGCCGTCGGCGATGTCGTAGAAGCGGTTGATGAGGTTGGTGATGGTGGTCTTCCCCGCGCCGGTGGAGCCCACGAAGGCGATCTTCTGCCCCGGGGTGGCGTAGAGCTTGATGTTGTGGAGGACGATCTTATTCTCGTCGTAGCCGAAGTCCACGTCGTTGAAGGTCACATCCCCCTGGAGCTTGGTGTAGGTGACGGTGCCGTCGGCCTTGTGGGGGTGCCGCCAGGCCCAGACGCCGGTCCGCTCCGTGGTCTCCTCCAGGGTGCCGTCCTCACGCTCCACCGCGTTGACCAAAGTGACGTACCCCTCGTCGGTCTCCGGTTCCTCGTCCATCAGGTCGAACACACGCTGGGCGCCGGCCATGGCCATGACGATGCTGTTGGTCTGCTGGCTGATCTGGCTCACCGGCTGGGTGCCGTTCTTATTCAGGGTCAGGAAGGAGACCAGCATCCCCAGGGTCAGGCCGCCGAAGCCGTTCAGCGCCAGGATCGCCCCCACAATGGCGCACAGCACATAGCTGATGTTGCCGATGTTGGCGTTTACCGGCATGGTAATGTTGGCGAAGGTATTGGCCTTGTCGGCGCTCTCCCGGAGCTCCTCGTTGAGGCGGCGGAACTGCTCCAGGCTCTTCTCCTCGTGGCAGAACACCTTGACCACCTTCTGTCCGGCCATCATCTCCTCAATGTAGCCGTTGACCGCCCCCAGGTCCCTCTGCTGCTGGGCGAAGTAGCGGGAGGAGCGGCCGGCGATCTGGGAGGTCACCAGCAGCATCACCGCCACCATGGCCAGGGTGATGATGGTCAGGGGGACGTCCAGCATGAACATGCTCACAAAGGACGTCACCAGGGTCACCGAGGAGTTCACCAGCTGGGGAATGCTCTGGCTGATGAGCTGCCGGAGGGTGTCCACGTCGTTGGTGTATACCGACATGATGTCGCCGTGGGCGTGGGTATCAAAGTACCGGATGGGCAGGGACTCCATGTGGGTGAAGAGCTCCACCCGGAGACGGCTCATGGTGCCCTGGCTGACGTTGACCATGATCCGGTTGTAGCCGTAGGCGCAGAGGATACCCACCGCGTAGATACAGGCCACCCGGACCAGCGCCGCGGCCAGGGGGCCGTAGTCCGGTTCCGCCGACTGGGTCAGGGGCACGATGTAGTCGTCGATGAGGCTCTGGGTGAAGAGCACTCCCTGGACCGAGGCCAGGGCCGAGCCCAGAATACACAGCAGCACAGCGATGCAGTGGAATTTATAATTTTTGAGGACATACCGCAGCACCCGCCCCAGGGTCCTCACCATCTGGCGGGGATCAATCCTGCGTCTCCTGTCATTCATCATCTTGTTCGCCATTACCGCGCACCGTCCTTTCCGTCATCCGACACAGGGTGGTCGAAGTCGCCGCCGCCCTGGGTCTGGGCCTCGTAGATCTCCTGGTAGATCCGATTGGTCTTCAGCAGGTTCTCGTGGGTGTCAAAGCCGCTGACCGCCCCGTTGTCCAGGACCAGGATACGGTCCGCGTTCTGGACGCTGGAGACCCGCTGGGCAATGATAATCTTGGTGGTGCCGGGAATCTGCCGGGCAAAGGCTTCCCGGATCTTGGCGTCGGTGGCGGTGTCCACGGCGGAGGTGGAGTCGTCCAGGATCAGCACCTTGGGGCTCTTCAGCAGGGCCCGGGCGATGCACAGCCGCTGCTTCTGGCCGCCGGAGACATTGGAGCCGCCCTGCTCGATCCAGGTGTTGTACCCGTCGGGGAAGCGGTCGATAAACTCGTCGGCGCAGGCCAGCCGGGCCGCCTCCCGGCACTCCTCCTCGGTGGCGTCCTCCTTGCCCCAGCGGAGGTTATCCAGAATGGTGCCGGAGAACAGCACATTCTTCTGCAGCACCACGGCCACCTGATTGCGCAGGGCCTCCAGGTCGTAGTCCCGCACATCCACGCCGCCCACTCGGACACTGCCCTGGTCCACGTCGTACAGGCGGCTGATGAGGTTCACCAGGCTGGATTTGCCGGACCCGGTTCCGCCCACCACGCCGATGGTCTCGCCGGAGGCGATGTGCAGGTCGAGGTCCCGCAGCACCACCTCTCCGCTCCCATGCTGGTAGGAGAAGCTGACGTGGTCGAAGTCCACCCGGCCGTCGGACACGGTCATCAGGGGCCGCTCCGGGTCGGTGAGAGCTGGGGTCTCCTTCAGCACCTCGCAGATCCGCTCGGCGCTGGCAATGGACATGGTGACCATGACAAAAATCATGGAGAGCATCATCAGGCTCATAAGCACACCCATGACATAGCTGAACAGGCTGGTGAGGTTTCCGGTGGTCAGCTCGCCGGCCACGATGTAGTGGGCGCCGAACCAGGACAGGGCCAGGATGGAGCCGTAGACCACCAGCATCATGATGGGACTGTTCAGGGCCAGGGTGCTCTCCGCCTTGACGAACAGGCGGTAAAGGCCGTCCGCCGCCTTCTTGAACTTCTCATCCTCGTAGGCCTCCCGGACGAAGGCCTTGACCACCCGGATGGCGGACACGTTCTCCTGAACGCTGGCGTTCAGGTCGTCGTACTTGCGGAATACCTTCTGAAAGACCGGGATGGTCCGGGTCATGATGAAGATGAGGGACACCCCCAGCACTACCAGCGCCACCAGAAAGACCGCGCTCAGCTGGACGCTGATGAAAAAGCACATGCACATGGAGCAAACCAGCATCAGCGGAGCCCGGACGGCGATGCGAAGGATCATCTGATAAGCGTTCTGCATGTTGGTCACATCGGTGGTCATGCGGGTGACCAGCCCGGCGGTGCTGTACTTGTCAATGTTGGAAAACGAGAAGGTCTGCACCTTGGCGTAGAGGGCGTCCCGCAGGTTGCAGGCGAAGCCGGCGGAGGCCTTGGCGGAAAACCGCCCGGCCAGGGTGCCGAAGCACAGGCTCAGAAACGCCATGACAATCATCAAAGCGCCATAGCGGTAGACCTGTCCCAGATCGCCGGCCTCAATGCCCTGGTCGATGATGGCGGCGGTGATAAAGGGGATGAACAGCTCCATCACCACCTCCAGGGCGGTGAACAGCGGCGCCAGCAGCGACGCCGTTTTGTACTCTTTGACTTGGCTTAGCAGTGTTTTCAGCATATGTTGCCTCTCCTTACTGTCTCTCTGGTCTCACGTTGCGGAGCATGGTCTCCAGGTCCGCCTCCAGGGCCGCCAGCCGTCCCGGCGGGATACCGCAGCACAGGCGCCGCTCCTGCTCCATAAGGCCGGCGTCAATCTCCTGTTTGACGGCATAGGCCTTGTCCGTGAGGACGATCCACTTCTTCCTGTCGTCCCCGGGCACGCCGCTCATCTCCACATACCCCTTTTCCCGCAGTCCTTTGAGAGAAGCCGAGATCGTGGATTTGGACACGCCGAACAGCGCATGAAGCTCCGTGGCGCAGACCTCCTGCCCCGCCCGGGAGAATAGGTAATTGAGCGCTAGGCTCTGCGGCGTGGAGAGCCCCAGGTCCTTCATCCGCTCCTTTCCCTGCTGCTCCAGGGACAGATGCAGTTGCCGCAGAAGAAGCATGATCGTTTTTTCCATCAGACAGTCCTCCTTTCCGATGAAATGGTTTTGATCCGAATCGTTTGGGGCCGAACTGTCGGCCCTCGGACTATTATAGCGATTTTCACTTGAAAGTGAATTTAGAATATGCTATTATCAATAAGCAAATCTTATCAATCAGAGGTTGTGGTATGAACGAATTCCAGCTCTCCTGCTTTCTGGCGGTGGCGGACTGTCTGAACTTCGCCCGGGCGGCCGAACAGCTCCATGTGACCCAGCCCGCCGTTACCCAGCAGATCCACTCCCTGGAGAAGGAGCTGAACACGCAGCTGTTCAAGCGCACCACCCGGACGGTGAAGCTGACGGAGGCGGGCTTCCTCTTCCTTGAGGACGCCCGGCACATTGTCGCCCTGGCCAACCGGGCCAGGAAGCGGTTTGAAAGCCCCTACGGACTGACGGAGGTCCAAACCCTGGCCATAGGCTGCTACAGCTATGCCCAGCTTTTTATCCTGCCCCCCGCGCTCCGGCAGCTGGCTCTGCGCTACCCCGACCTCCACCCCCGGCTCCGGGTGGTCCCCTTTCAGCACCTGTACCGGCTGCTGGAGGAGGATGACGTGGACGCGGTCATCGCCTTTCGAGAGCCGGACGTGAAAAAGATCACCGCCGCCTACCGGGAGATCATCAGAGTGCCCGTGGCCTGTGTCTGCCCGGCGAACAGTCCTCTGAGCCAGCGGGAACAGGTCACGCTGGACGATCTGCGGGAGGAAAAGCTGGTCCTCCTGGACCCGGCGAGGTCCCAGGCGGACGTGGCCCGAATCCAGTGGAATCTGATGGAGGGTAGGCAGTTCTCCGACTTCTATTTCGCCGACTCCGCGGAGGGGGTGGTGATCTTCGTGGAATCGGGTCTGGGCATCTCCATCCTCCCCACGCTGTCCATCCCCCCGGACCGCGCTCTGGTCCAGGTACCCATTCAGGGTGTGGAGCCGGTGTCCTTCGGTATTTACTACAAGTCTGAACAGCAGAACGTCCCCCTGCGGGATCTGATCCAGCTCCTGAGGGAAACTGCGGAGATGCGTCCGGAAAACAACACCTCAGCGGAAAGGAGCTGATCCAACATGGACATGTGGGACACCCCCGTGCTGGAGACGGAGCGCCTGCTGCTCCGTCCCTTCACGGAGGACGACCTCCCGGCCGTCTTCGCCATCTTCAGCGACCGGGAGGTCAACCGCTTCCTGCCCTGGTTCCCCGTGCGCACCATGGAGGAGGCGGAGTCCTTCTTTCAGGAGCGGTACGCCGCGGCCTATCGGGACCGCTCCGCCTGGAAGTTCGCCATCTGCCTGAAGCGCGATGACATCCCCCTTGGATACGTCACCCTGTCCGGGGACGACAGCCACGACCTGGGGTACGGGCTGCGCCGGGAATCCTGGGGCATGGGCATCGCCACCGAGGCCGGGCAGGCGGTGATCCGGCAGGCGGGCGCCGGCGGCCTGCCCTACCTCACCGCCACTCACGACCGGGAGAACCCCCGCAGCGGCAGGGTGATGGCCCGGCTGGGCATGTCCTACCGGTACTCCTATCAGGAGCAGTGGCAGCCCAAAAACATCCCCGTCATCTTCCGCCTGTACCAGCTCGATCTGGACGGGCAGCGGGAGCGGACGTACCGAAAATACTGGGACCAGTCCGCCGTACATTTTGTAGAAAAGGAGATCATATAACATGGAGATCCGCAGCTACGCGCCGTCCGATATCCGGGAGATGGCGGCGCTCTTTTACGACACCGTCCACACCGTCAACGCCAGGGACTATACCCCGGCGCAGCTGGACGCCTGGGCCACCGGAGAGGTGGACCTGGCCGCCTGGGACCAGTCCTTTCAGGAGCATACCAGCCTGGTGGCGGAGGAAAACGGGGTGATCGTGGGCTTTGGGGACATGGATGAGACCGGCTACCTGGACCGGCTGTATGTCCACAAAAACTACCAGGGACGAGGGATCGCCACGGCCCTGTGCGACGCCCTGGAGGCGGCGGTCAGCACCCCGCGGATCACCGTCCACGCCTCCATCACCGCCCGCCCCTTCTTTGAGAAACGGGGGTACACTGTGGTCAAGGAGCAGCAGGTCCAGCGCCGTGGCGTCCTCCTGACCAACTATGTCATGGAAAAGCTTCGTTGAGACACAGTGCAAAGGCCCGTTCCCCTTGACGCGCGCCGGATCA
The DNA here is from genome assembly GCA_018712665.1 of Candidatus Pelethomonas intestinigallinarum. Lineage (GTDB taxonomy): Bacteria > Bacillota > Clostridia > Oscillospirales > Oscillospiraceae > Pelethomonas > Pelethomonas intestinigallinarum. The sequence goes on from DVGP01000201.1 coordinate 10,760, forward strand.
GGGCATACAATACCGGCAGAGGGAGGTGTCGCTATGCGAAAATTTGTATCATTTTTTCTAGCTTTGGCAATCGCCGCCGGCCTGTGTGCGCCGGCCCTGGCAGCGGAGGAGGGCCTTGCCAACTTCCAGAAGGTCCACTCCTACACAGAGGGGCAGTTCACCGACGTGGCCGCTGAGAGCTGGTGCGCTGAAAGTGTCCGCGCCGCCGTTGAGTACGGCTTGATGGACGGCGTGGGCGGCGGGCGCTTCGCCCCGGACGGCTCTCTGACCCTGGCCCAGACAGTGGTCATGGCCTGCCGCATCCACAGCACCTACCTGGGCGAGGCGCCGGACTTCAGCGGCGGGGAGCCCTGGTATCAGCCCTACCTGGACTACGCCCTGGATTCCGGGCTCATCACCCGGGACTACAGCGACGGTGAGCTGGGCCAGGCCGTCACCCGGGCGGACTTTGCCGTGATCGTCGGCGCCGCTCTGCCCGACGAGGCCCTGCCGGAGATCAGCAGCATCGAGGAAGGGGCGATCCCCGACGTGGCCGCGGAAGATCCCTGTTACGAGGCGGTGTACCGCCTGTACCGGGCCGGCGTCCTCACCGGAAATGACGCCTCCGGCACCTTCGCCCCCGACAGCGGCATCAATCGGGGCTCCGCCGCCGCTCTGGTCAGCCGCATGGTGGACCCGAGCCTGCGCCGGCAGATCTCTCTGGTCCGCCAGCCCTTCACGCCGGTGCCCATGGACCAGCTGGCCAATCTGGACAGTCTTCGCAAGAACGCCACCGATGAGGAGCTGGCCCAGGCCTACGACGCGGCTCTGGAGATCGTCACGCCCCTGGCGGACCTGAGCCGGGAGGAGCAGCTTCTGGGCATCGCCATCGCCCTGCGGTCCATGTTCGACAGCGGGATGCTCTACAGCTCCTCCGGCGAACACTACAACGACCCCTACGGCTACTTCGTCCTGGGGATGGCCTCCTGCGCCGGGTGTACCCGGGCCACCGGACTGTGCCTGAACATCCTGGGCATCCCCTATGAGCACGTCAATGAGAACCAGTGGTCGCACCAGTGGTGCCGGGTGGACGTGGACGGTACCTACTGGATCTGCGACGCCTACGGCCTGTACTGCGGCCCGGAGCCGGCCCCCTATACCCACCCCTATCTGACTTGAGGCAGCAGGCGCCTGAACAAGAAGCGGCGTGGACACGGTCTCGTGTCCACGCCGCTTTCTTATTCTCTTGTGCCGTCAGTCCAGCGTCTGGATGCCGGCGCCCAGAACGCCGTCCCCGATGTAAACGCTGAGGGTGCCGTCCAGCTCCCCCTCCCAGATGTGGTCGTAGTTCGGGAGGGCCTGCTTCAGCTTCGCCTTCAGCTCCGCCATCTCCTCCGGCGCGCCGCCGTTGGCCACCGCCAGGTTATACTTCCTGTGGTTTCCGCAGGCCGCCACCACCATGTCGATGAGCCTGTCCTGGACCTGCCTGCGGCCCCGGACCTTGGCCACGGACTGGAGCTGCCCGTCCTGGGCGAAGGTGAGGATAGGCTTGATCTGGAGCATGGTCCCGGCCACCGCCGTAATCTTACCGATGCGCCCTCCCTTCTGGAGATACTCCAGGGTATCCACCGAGAAGAAGGGGAAGGTATTCTTGATGAGCTGGGGCACCCGCTTCCGGGTCAGCTCCCGCCAGGACGCTCCGCCCCGCAGGTCCTCCGCCAGCTGGAGCATGGTCATCCCCACCCCCAGGGAACCGCTGACCGAGTCGTAGACCCGTACCTCCAGATCCTTCCGCTCCTCCCCCAGCAGCCGGACCATATTGTAGGTCCCGGACAGGCCGCCGGAGAGCATCACGGCGATGACTCCGTCGTAGCCCTCCGCCGCCAGGCGGTCAAAGATGGCGTTGACGTCCTCCCCGACAGGCAGAGAGGTCTTGGGCAGCTCACCGGAGCGGAGCCTCCGGTAGACGTCGGCGGCGGTGATATCCACGCCGTCCCGGTACTCCCCGTCCGCGCAGCGGATCCGCAGCGGGACGATATGGATCCGGTTCTCCTCCGCCCGCTGTTGGGACAGGTCCGCGCAGGAGTCGGTGAGCAGTGCGATCTTTCGGGGCGCCATCCAGCAACATCTCCTTACTTGACAGGGCCTCCGCCCCGCCCTATAATGGTCACATAACAACGTTATGTTAGAAGCTATTATAGGGCATGTCCCAACCGTTGTCAATGGGAAGAAAGGGGGAAAACCGCATGGAATACGCCCAGCGCAGAAAATTACAGAGTGAGGCCACGGCCCGGCGGATCCTGCACACCGCCCTGGAGCTCATGCGCTCTCAGGGCTTCGACCAGGTGTCCGTCCGGGACATCTGCAAGGCCGCCGGCATCACCACCGGAGCCTTCTACCACCACTTTCCCTCCAAGGACGCCCTGCTGGAGTACGGCTTCGCCCCCCTGGACGACAGCGTGGCCGCCGCCATGGCCGGCCATGAGGCGGAGCCACCGGAGCGGCGGCTGTGGCGGCTGCTGTCCGCCTACGCCGAATTCATGGAGGACAGCCGGGAGCTCATCGGCCGCTACTACCAGCGGCGCATCGCCGTTCCCGGCACCAAGAGCATGGACAGCCGCCGCTACATCCACCAGGCCATGCTGGACTGCTTCCGTCAGGCGGAGAAGGAGGGGCTCCTGGCCCCCGGCCACTCCCCCGAGTGGGTGGCGGACTTCTGCTTCCGCCACTTCCGGGGCGTGGTGATCGACTGGGTCCTGCACCACTACAGCTACCCCCTTCTCCCCCGGATGCGGGAGGACTACCAGCTCTTCACCGCCCTGTTTCACACCTGACGCCTCTGCCCCGGATGGGAGATTTCACACTCCCTTTCCCCGGAGAGCGTTGACAGCGGCGGCCGGAGTGTGGTACCCTGTGTGTAACACGTGAATACAAATTCACGAGATGTGCGCAGAAGGCCCGGAGACAGGAGGTATTGCCATGGCCTACAATGGATTCGCGATCGACGAGTATCTGGACGCGGCGGCGGTGACACGGCAGCTGGACGAGCTGATCCAAAAGCCGGTGTGGTCCATCCGCCGGGACAAGCTGGCGGACTATGTACAGCACTACTTTGAGGAGAAGTGCCCCAGGTCCAAGGAGATGATCTCCCAGGCCAAAAAGGTGATCCCCGGCGGGGTGCAGCACAACCTGGCCTTCAACTACCCCTTCCCCATCGTGGTCACTAGGGCGGAGGGGGCCAAGCTCTACGACATCGACGGCAACTGGTACTACGACCTGCTGCAAGCCGGGGGACCCACCATCCTGGGCAGCAACCCGCCGGCGGTGCGGGACCAGGTCATCGAGCTGCTGAAGACCTGCGGCCCCTCCACGGGCCTGTTCCACGAGTTTGAGTACAAGCTGGCCAAGAAGATCTCAGACCTGGTGCCCTCGGTGGAGATGTTCCGCATGCTGGGCTCCGGCACCGAGGCGGACATGGTGGCCGTGCGCATCGCCCGGCTGAAGACCGGGAAGAAGAACATCCTGAAGATGGGCGGGGCCTACCACGGCTGGTCCGACCAGCTGGCCTACGGCATCCGGGTCCCCGGCACCAAGGGGCTCCTCTCCAAGGGGGTCCCGGGCTACGTGTTCAAGCACACCGACGAGTTCTTCCCCAACGACCTGGAGGACCTGGAGCGGAAGCTCCGGGCCAACCGCCTCACCGGCGGCACCGCCGCCGTCTTCCTGGAGCCCATGGGTCCGGAGAGCGGCACCCGGCCCCTGAGCCGGGAGTTCGTCCGGGGAGCGGCCAAGCTGGCCCGGGACTACGGGGCCCTGCTGGTCTTCGACGAGGTGGTAACCGGGTTCCGCATCGGTCTCAGCGGCGCCCAGGGCTACTTCGGGGTGGACCCGGACCTGACGGTGTTCGGCAAGATCATCGCCGGTGGCTACCCCGGCGCCGGTGGCGTGGGTGGCCACGCCGACTGCATGGCCCACCTGGGGGCCGGTCTGGACTCCTCCGGCAAGAAGGTATCCAAGGCCATGTGCGGCGGCACCATGGCCGCCACCCCCATCTCCTGCGCGGCGGGGTACTACGCCCTGTGCGAGATCGAGCGCACCAACGCCTGCGAGGTGGCCGGGCGGATGGGGGACCGGCTGACCCGGGGTCTCCAGGATCTGATCAAAAAGTACGGCCTGCCCTTCGTGGCCTTCAACCAGGGGTCCATCTGCCACCTGGACAGCGTGGGCACCATGCACTTCTCCATCGACTGGTCCAAGCCCTGGACCATCCCCCACATCCTCAAGGAGACCGGCGTCCGGCAGAAGGAGATGGAGCACATGGGAGCTGCCTACATGGCCGAGGGCATCGTCACCCTGGCGGGCTCCCGGCTCTACACCAGCGCCGCCTACACCGAGGAGATGATCGACGACGTCCTCTCCCGCTTCGACCGGGTGCTGGCAAACTGCGGCCCCATCGGAGGGTAAGGCCATGGCGTACACAGAGCGTGAGGCCCGGAGGCTGGTGGTGGAGGCCGGCCGGCGGCTGCTGGAGCGGGGGCTGGTGGCCCGGACCTGGGGAAACATCAGCGCCCGGGTGTCGGACACCCACTTCATCATCACCCCCAGCGGTATGGCCTACGACACCATGACCGAGGACCAGCTGGTGCTGGTGGACGGCCGGGACGGCTCCTACCAGGGGGAGCGGAAGCCCTCCAGCGAGCGGGGCATCCACGCCGACGCCTACTGGCTGCGGCCAGCGGTAAATTTTGTCATCCACACCCACCAGGACATGGCCAGCGTCTGCTCCACGGCGGGCCGGGACCTGACCGCGGACCACCCCCTCCTGGGGGGGCGGGTCCCCTGCGCCGCCTACGGCCTCCCCTCCAGCAAGGCCCTGCGCCGGGCGGCGGAGCGGGTGGTGGCGGGCTATCCCGACAGCCCCGCCTTCCTCCTCCGCAGCCACGGGGCCCTGTGTCTGGGCCGGGACATGGAGGACGCCTTCGCCGTCTCGGCGGCTCTGGAGGAGGTCTGCGCCCGGCAGATCCAGAGCGTCCTGGATACCCCCTCCCTCCCAGCCCGGATCCCGGACTACGGGGAGAGCGTTTTGGAGGGGGATACTTTCCGGCTCATGATCGGGGAGCGGGAGCGGATCTTCTCCCTGGACGAAGCCCGGCTTCCCCCCGCCGCCGCCCTCCACGCCGCCGTCTACCGCGCCGGCCTGGGGAAAGCGGTCCTCCATGTTCGGGACCGGGATGTGATCGCGGTGAGCGCGTCCCGCCGCCCCCTGCGGCCCATGGTGGACGACCTGGCCCAGATCGCCGGGGCGGACGTCCGCTGGGCGCCGCCGGTGCCCGGCCGGGTGGTCCGGGCCCTGCGGGGGCGAAACGCCGTACTGCTGCCGGGGGCCGGGGCGCTGTGCGTGGGCCCCGACCGGGAGGAGGCAGAGGCGGTGTCCCACCTCCTGAAAAAAGGCTGTCTGGCCCGGCGCTTCGCCGATGCCGTCCCCGGCTGCCGCCCTCTGAACCGGATGGATGCCCTGTTCCAGCGGGCGTTCTACGTGACCCAATACGCCAAGCGGAAAGGGTGAGAGGGCGGCCATGCTGAAGAAGCTGACAGAAGAGAAGCGGGAGGAGATATTGGAGGCCGGCATCGAGGCTTTCGCCGAAAGCGGCCTCCACGGCGCCGGCATGGCGGACATCGCCCGCCGGGCGGGGATCAGCGTGGGGGTCCTGTATAAGTATTATGTCAATAAAGAGGACTTCTTTCACGCCTGCCTCCGCCACAGCCTGGCCTCCCTGGAGGATGTGCTGCGGCAGGTGACGGGCCGGGAGGACAAGCTCCTGGGCTACGCCGGACAGATTATCCGGGCCCTCCAGGACTTCTCCCGGGACCACGGCAGCCACATCCGCATGTACCACCAAATCACCACCGCCAGCGGGGACTTCGCCCGGCGGCTGGCAGAGGAGATCGAGGGGGTCACCGCCCGGCTCTACACCGACTACATCGCCCGGGCCCAGGCCCGGGGGGAGCTGCGCGGGGACATGGACCCCCGGCTCTTCGCCTTCTTCTTCGACAATCTGCTGATGATGCTGCAGTTCTCCTACTGCTGCGACTACTACAGGGCGCGTTTTGCCCTCTACTGCGGCGGCGCCGTGCCCGACGGCGGCCGCCAGGTGGAAGCGGAGCTGCTGAAATTTTTGGAGTCCGCCTTTACCACCGAGCAGGCCCAGATTCCTCACCGGGAAGAACGTTAGGAGGGACTTTTCCGTGAACGACCATACCACGACCTATGTGCTGGCCTACGACGTGGGCACCACCGGCGTCAAGACCTGCCTCTTCGCCATCGGGGAGACCATTGAGCTGATAGCCAGCGCCCAGAGGGGCTACGACCTGTACATCCTGCCGGACGGCGGGGCGGAACAGGACGCGGACCAGTGGTGGGAGGCCATGGCCGCCGCCACCCGGGAGATCTTCGCCGCCTGCTCCGTAACGCCGGAGCAGGTAGCCGGCATCTCCTTCTGCTCCCAGATGCAGGGGCTGGTGCTGGTGGACCGGGAGGGCCGGCCCGTCCGCCGCCCCATGAGCTACATGGACCAGCGGGCCCGGGAGGAGCTGCGCCGGGGCATCGCCCACGGCATCCAGATCGCCGGAGCCAACGTGGGGAAGCTGCTGACCAGCCTGCGCCTCACCGGGGCGGTATCCAGCAGCGTAAAGGACCCCCTCTGGAAGTACAAGTGGGTGGAGGCCCACGAGCCGGAGAACTTCGCCCGGGCCTGGAAGTGGCTGGACGTGAAGGAGTACCTGATCCTCCGGTGCACCGGCCAGGCGGTGATGACCCGGGACAGCGCCTACGCCACCTTCCTCTACGATACACGGTCCGGGCGGCAGTGCTGGAGCGAGAAGCTCTGCCGGATGTTCGGCGTCCGGCCGGAGCATCTGCCCCGGCTGGCGGACGCCGCGGAAAAGGTCGGCGGTCTGACGGAACAGGCCGCCAAGGAGCTGGGGCTGGCCCCCGGCACCCCGGTGTTCGGCGGCGGCGGGGACGCGGCCCTCATCGCCGTGGGAGCGGGGGCCACCGCCGCGGGCAGCACCCACGTCTACTGCGGCACCTCTGGGTGGGTATCCACAGTGACGGAGCGGCAGCAGGTGGACGTTACCGCCATGATCGCCGCCATCGTGGGGGCCCAGCCCGGGCGGTACAACTACTTCGCCGAGATGGAGACCGCCGGCAAGTGCCTGGAGTGGGTGAAGGACCACCTGGCCCTGGACGAGATCGGCATCTACCTGGAGAAGCGGGACGTGGCCCAGAGCCAGGAGGCGGTGTACCGCAGCCTTTACGACTATATGACGGAGACCGTGCGGGACGTGCCCCCCGGCTCCGGCGGCGTGATCTTCACCCCCTGGCTCCACGGCAACCGCTGCCCCTTCGAGGACCCCAGCGCCGCCGGGATGTTCTTCAACATTCGCCTGGAGACCGGCAAAACGGAGCTGATCTCCGCTGTGCTGGAGGGCGTCTGCTTCCACCTGCGCTGGATGCTGGAGTGCCAGGACCGGAAGCTGAAAACCTCCGACCCTGTCCGTTTTGTGGGGGGCGGGGCCCTGTCGCCGGTGACCTGCCAGCGGCTGGCGGACATCACCGGCCGAACGGTGGAGGTGGTCTCCAGCCCCCAGAACGTGGGGGCCGTGGGGGCCGCGGCGGTGATGGGGGTAGGGCTTGGCCTGATCCCCGACCTGGACGCGGTGGGGACCTTCATCCCGGCCGCGGCGCGGTATACGCCGGACCCGGCCAGGACCGCCGCCTACCAGCCCTACTACGCCGTATTCAAACATCTCTACCGGTCCAACCGGAAAAATTTCCGGGCGCTGAACAGCGCCGTGACGCAAGGATAAGGAGGAAGGTATGTCCAGAAAAAAAGAAGTGATCCGGTCCCTGAAATTTCTGCTGTTTTCCATCTCCGCCGGGGTCATCGAGCTGGCGGCCTTCTCCCTCCTCAACGAGCTGACAAGCTGGAGCTACTGGCCCTGCTACCTCGTTGCCCTGGCGCTGTCGGTGCTGTGGAACTTCACCCTCAACCGCCGCTATACCTTCCAGTCCGCCAACAACGTGCCCCGGGCTATGGCCCTGGTGTTCGCCTTCTACTGCGTATTCACTCCCCTGTCCACCTTCCTGGGCAGCTTCCTGGCGGACACTCTGGGGTGGAACGAGTACCTGGTTACCATTCTCAACATGGCCGCCAACTTCATCCTGGAGTATCTCTACGACCGCCTGGTGGTGTTTCGCGGCTCCATCGACACCAACAGCCGTGCCCGGAATAAGTGATATAGCTCCCCGCTCCAGCCAAATAAAGAGCGCGCTGTCTGGTTTCAGACAGCGCGCTCTCCATTTTTCAATCAGCCGTTCTCAATGCCGAGCAGTTTGAAGTTGCCGCCCTCCACAGCCTCCTTGATGGCCTCGTCGGACACATCGCCTACCACATAGGCGGTACCGGCGGCGTGGTCGGCGCCGGCCTCTGTCACGCCGGGGAGAGCCTCCAGAATTCTCTTCAATCTCCCGGAGCAGCCGCCGCAGTGCATCCCTTCCACCTTCATCAGCTTCTTCATAGTCCCTATATCCTCCTTAAAATTGATTTTCCTCTATATTGGAACACGAGTGGAGATCACTCGATGCCCAGCACAGCGTACCCGACCTTTTGGACCGCCTGCTTCATGGCCTCCAAATCGGCGTTGGGGGCCATGATGATGACGGCGGTGCCGTTCTCATGGTCAGCCGTGGCCTCCTCCACACCGGGGATCGCCTCTAAAGCAGTCTTTACCGTCTTTTCACAGTGGCCGCACATCATGCCCTCAATCTTCATGGTCTTTTCAACCGTGGTCTCCTGGACCTGCTCCACCTGCTTATGCCTGCGCTTTTTGTCATGGCTGGCGTCCCGCATGTTGAACAGGTTCAGCCGCAGGGCGTTGGACACCACACAGAAGCTGCTCAAGCTCATCGCCGCCGCGCCGAACATGGGGTTCAGGGTCAGGCCGAAGGTGACGAACAGACCGGCAGCCAGGGGAATCCCCACGCTGTTGTAGAAGAAAGCCCAGAACAGGTTCTGGTGGATGTTCCGCAATGTGGCCCGGCTCATGCGGATGGCAGCGGGCACATCGGAAAGGCGGCTCTTCATCAGCACCACGTCCGCCGCGTCGATGGCCACGTCGGTGCCCGCGCCAATGGCGATGCCGATATCCGCCCGGGTCAGCGCCGGGGCGTCGTTGATGCCGTCGCCCACCATGGCCACCTTTCCCTGCTTCTTCAGCTTGCGGATGACGCTCTCCTTGCCGTCAGGCAGCACACCGGCGATGACCTCGTCCACGCCGGCCTGGGCGCCGATGGCCTTGGCAGTGCGCTCGTTGTCTCCGGTGAGCATGACCACTCGGATGCCCATGTTCCGCATCTCCCGGACAGCCTGGGGGCTGTCCTCCTTGATGACATCGGCCACGGCGATAATGCCCACCAGCTCCTTGTCCTGGCAGAAGAACAGGGGCGTCTTACCCTGCTCCGCCAACTGCTCCGCCTGGGTCTGGATGGCGGCGGGGACCTCCGTCTGGGTCTTGATGAACTTCAGGTTGCCGGTGGAGAGCTTGGCGCCGTTGAGCTCGGCGGTGACGCCGTTGCCGGGCAGAGCCTGGAACTGGGTGACCTCGTCGGCCTTCATGTTCCGCTCCTCGCCTTTCTCCATAATGGCCCGGGCCAGGGGGTGCTCACTCTTCTGCTCCAGGGCCAGGGCCAGGCGGAGGAGCTCCTCCTCACTGACGCCGGGGGCGGGCAGAATATCTGTTACCTTGGGCTCGCCGCTGGTGATGGTGCCGGTCTTGTCCAGGGCAACAATGTCCATTTTCCCGGTCTCCTCCAGGGAGGCAGCGGTCTTGAACAGGATGCCGTTCTTGGCGCCCATGCCGTTGCCCACCATGATGGCCACGGGGCTGGCCAGGCCCAGGGCACAGGGGCAGCTGATGACCAGCACAGAGATGCCCCGGGCCAGGGCGTAGCCGAAGGTCTGGCCCAGCAGCAGCCACACCACCGTGGTGATTACGGCGATGGTGATAACAGTAGGAACAAACACGCCTGAGACCTTGTCGGCCACCTTGGCGATGGGCGCCTTGGTCGCGGCGGCGTCGGAGACCATCTGAATGATCTGGGACAGGGTGGTGTCCTCTCCCACCCGGGTGGCCTGGCACTTGATAAAGCCGGACTGGTTCAGGGTAGCGGCAGAGACCGCGTCCCCCGCGCCTTTGTCCACAGGAATGCTCTCGCCTGTGAGAGCGGCCTCATTCACCGCGCTGTGGCCCTCCAGGACCACGCCGTCCACTGGGATGTTCTCGCCGGGACGGACCACGAAGATGTCGCCCTTCTGGACCTGATCAATGGAAATTTCCGTCTCGACGCCGTCCCGAACCACAGTGGCGGTCTTGGGAGCCAGCTTCATCAGACTCTTGAGGGCGTCAGTGGTTCTGCCCTTGGACCGGGCCTCCAGCATCTTGCCCACAGTGATGAGGGTCAGGATCATGGCCGCCGCCTCAAAGTAGAACTCGCTGTGCATAATATGCATCTGGGCCATCCCCGGCTCCACCGTGGTCATCTGGAACAGGGCGTAGCTGCTCCACACGAAGGCGGCGGAGGAGCCCAGGGCCACCAGGGTGTCCATGTTGGGGGAGCGGTGCCACAGGCTCTTAAAGCCGGAGATAAAAAACTTCTTGTTGATCACCATGATGATCACAGTCAGATAGAGCTGGATCAGTGCCTGAGCCATATAGTTCTCCGCCAGGAAGGACGGCAGGGGCCAGTTCCACATCATGGCGCCCATGGAGAAATACATCAGCACCGCCAGAAAACCAACAGACCAGATCAGCCGCTGCTTCAGGACCGGTGTCTCTTTATCCTTCAGGGCCTCCTCCGCCTCCGCCATGCTGCTGGAGGCAGCCTTCTGACCGCCGGCGCCCTTCTCCGAGGCACCGTAGCCTGCCGCCTCCACCGCCGCGATAATATCCGCGGGGGCGGCGGTTCCCTCAACACCCATGGAGTTGGTCAGCAGGCTCACAGAGCAGGATGTGACGCCCGGCACATGGGACACGGCTTTCTCTACTCTGGCACTGCAAGCCGCGCAGCTCATGCCAGTGACATTGTACTGCTTCATTTTAAATCCTTCTACCTCCCAATGCTCGTTTCTCGCTAATCTTCCCACATCGCTCGTACTTACTTCATTAATTTCTGCAGAGTTTTCAGCAGCTCGTCGATGGTCTCGTCGTTGCCCTCACGGATATCATGGGCCACACAGGTGCGGATATGATCGGAGAGAAGCTCCCGATTAAAGGCATTCATCGCCGCTGATACCGCCGCCGACTGTACCAGAATATCCGGGCAATAGGCTCCCTTCTCCACCATGCCACGGATTCCCCGTACCTGCCCTTCGATGCGGTTCAGGCGGTGAATCAGCTTTTTGTACTCCTCCGGTGTGCGCTCCTTTGTCCGATGACAGCAGCAAGTTTTTTCCGATCCCATTGCGAACTCCTTCCGTACAGTATACCTATACTGGGTATTTTTATAATATACCCCAGTACGGTATTTGTCAACACTGTTTTTTAATAATCTTGCGGCATTTTTACCCCGCCGCAGGGGTGCCCGGCGGCCCGGCAAACCACGGCGGGCCCGTGTGAGAGCGATGTGGAAGATAGGATGAGAGAAGCCGTAAGGCAGCAGGGAAATCCGCGGAGCAATCTCATTAGCCGCTGGTGACACACAGCTTGCCGTCAGCCTGGTAATAGGCCAGAACACCTGCCTCAGTCAGGCTCTCCAGCAACTCGCTGTCAAAGGACTCCGCAATGTAGAGCGGTGCGGCCAGAACCGTGAGCTCCGCGCAGGACAGAGACTCAGAATAAACCGCCAGCTCCGGAATGGCGCTGCGGTCCAATCCATCCCTTGGGTCCACATAGGGGCACCGGATCGTCCCGTCCTTATAGACATAATAGTTGCTGCTGCCGCCATTGTCAACCGGATAGTCCCGCAAATATACCATGCTGATCATTCCGGAAAAGCGCAGAGAAGCCAGGTTTGAAACCACATTTTCCTCCCGGTGCGTAAACGTGAGCGCGTACTCCACCCCCTGCGCATCTCCCAGGCTCCTGATAAAACCATCCTCGCTGATAAGCACCCCCCGGGTATAGCCGCCCTCCATCAGTGCCGCAGCCATGTAATCCGCCGCAAAGGCATTCTCCATCCAAAAAAGCTCCACAAAACGGGTGACCCCGTTTTTCTCCGCGAAAGCCAAATATTCTTCAGAAACACGCAGACACACAGTATCGTCCCCCAAGAGCTCCACGTCCACCGCGCCGGGATCGTTGGCGAAGTCGGCGGCCTCCTGGTAAAACCGGCGAAGTTCTTCATTTCGGTACGGATCAAAATGGAACGCCTCCTGGTCGCTCTCGGACTGGAAAAGGGAGAAGTACAGCTCATATACAGGGGCCAGGTAGTGATATCGGCCCCCGCTGTTCTCCAACAGAGCCAGTGCGTTGTATAGGGCCGGTTCCACAGCCACCGGCTCATTGATATGCTGGTTGAGATACCACAGGTTCCCGCA
>DVGP01000026.1 GCA_018712665.1 Candidatus Pelethomonas intestinigallinarum
GCGCCGATGCCGTAAGGGATCGTGCGACCCCCGTCCCTCACCGCGTCCCGGATGGCGTAGATCAGGAAAAACACAAAAGTGAAAGGAACGGCCGGACACAGCAGCAGGATCAGCCAAGACAGCAGTACCGACATTGCTTCGTCACCTCTCTCACCACACTAACCCACGCTCTCCACAAACCGCAGGAAGGCGGCCTGGCCGGCCTCGTTCCGCTTGTAGACCCCGGCGTGCTCCAGAACCTGGGCGAAGACCTTGCCCACCTCGTCCCGGAGGATCTGGTCCACGTTCTCCGGGGTGAAGGTGTACTTCTCCCGCAGCTCCTCCGCCCAGGGGGCGTGCTTCGCAAGCTCCGGGTCCGCCGCCACGTCCCCGCCGGAGACCAGCAGCTCTCCCAGCCGCGCCAGCTCCCCCTTCAGCCGGGCGGGCAGCACCGCCAGCCCCATGACCTCGATGAGGCCGATATTCTCCTTCTTGATGTGGTGGAGCTCCGCGTGGGGGTGGAACAGGCCCATGGGGTGCTCCGGGGTGGTCAGGTTGTTCCGCAGCACCAGGTCCAGCTCGAACTTCCCCGCCCGCCGCCGGGCGATGGGGGTGATGGTGTTGTGGGGCTCCCCGTCGGTCTCGGCGTAGATGGAGACGGCAGGGTCGCTGTACCCCCGCCAGGCGGTGAGGATTTTGTCCGCCAGCTCCACCAGCCGCTCGTCGTCCTCACACCGCAGCCGCAGCACGGACATGGGCCAGCGGACGATCCCCGCCTCCACGTCCTCATAGCCCGGGAAGGTCACCGCCCGTTCCACCGGGGCCCGCTCCATGGCGAAGGTGTAGCGCCCGCCCTGGAAGTGGTCGTGGCTGAGGATGGAGCCGCCCACGATGGGCAGGTCCGCGTTGGAGCCCACGAAGTAGTGGGGGAAGAGCTTCACGAAATCCAGGAGCTTCCGGAAGGTGGCCCGCTCGATCTTCATGGGGGTGTGCTGGCCGTTGAAGACGATGCAGTGCTCGTTGTAGTAGACGTAGGGGCTGTACTGGAAGAACCAGTCCTTCCCGTCGATGGTCACGGGGATCACCCGGTGGTTCTGCCGGGCGGGATGGTCCACCCGTCCTGCGTAGCCCTCGTTCTCCCGGCAGAGCTGGCACTTGGGGTACCCGCTCTGGGGGGCGGCCTTGGCCGCGGCGATGGCCTTGGGGTCCTTCTCCGGCTTGGAGAGGTTGATGGTGATGTCCAGGTCCCCGTACTCCGTAGAGGTGACCCACTTCATGTCCTTGGCGATGCGGTAGCGGCGGATGTAGTCCGCGTCCTGGCACAGGCCGTAGAACCAGTCCGTGGCCTCCTCCGGGGAGCGGTCATATTTTTCCCAGAAGGCGGCGATGACCTGGCTGGGCCGGGGGGTCAGCTCCCCCATGAGCTTGGTATCCAGCAGATCCCGGCTGACCACGCCCCCGGGGATAATCCCCCGGGCCTCTGCGTCGTCCAGCAGGGGGGCCAGAATGTCCTCCAGGGGCAGGTCCTCCCCTGCCGCCTCCTCCGGGCCGATGGCGCTCAGCTCCAGGGCCTGGAGCAGACGGTTCACCGCCCAAGGCTTGTCTTCTTTTCCTATCAGGCCCTTTTTTACCCCGTAGTTTGCCAGGGCGTAGATGTACTGGTCGATCATATTGCTTTCCCCCCAACGGATGGTATTTCTTTTTGTGTATGGCTGGGCTGTGGACGATGGCTCCCAGGGGCTCCGCCCCCTTACCTCTTATTTAGTGGGGCTTCCAGCCCCACACCCAGGGGAGGAAGAGTTTCGCCCCCCGGGGCGAGTGACTTTTTCGACGCCGAAAAAGTCACCAAAAAGGCGCCGGGGACACCCCGGTCCCCGATTCTTTGCCCAATCGGTCTGTATCAGATTTGGAACCTCTCTGCCACTGAATTGAGTTTTGTCATCTGATCTGTAGTCTGGTGGTCAACGATGCTTCGGCTGCCGCCCTGTTAAAGAGATAGATGTTTCTTTTGGTGTTTGTCGAAACATTCTTCTTGTAATGCACCCTCGGGAGTTTCCGTAGAACAACAGGACAAGTATAGAGCTGGCGGGGGAATCCAAAGGGGGGCGGGCGCCCCCCTTTGTGTCGTCGCGGATGAGGGGGTCACGGGGGAGAAACCCCATCGAAAGGGTTTCTCCCTCCGTGCGGATTTTTGGTGACTTTTTGTCCGCACAAAAAGTCACCCGGGGTGTGGGGCTGGAAGCCCCACTAAAAGGGGGTGTGGGGGCCCCGCCCCCACTTGGTACCCTGATGATACCACAGAATATCTCCCATTTCCACCTTGTTTTTCCACCCGCCAGGCGGTATACTGGGAGGAGAAGGCCGGGGCGGCGCGCCCCGGTAAAAAACTCCACAGGAGAGAAAGAGGGAGGCGATCACATGCCTGTGACGAGAGCGCCCTTCGGCGTGACCGGGGATGGACAGGCCGTGGAGGTCTGGACCCTGACACAGGGGGCGCTGGAGGCCGAGATCTTGACCTTCGGGGCCGCGGTCCGGGCCCTGCGTGTCCCGGACAGGGACGGAAAAGCGCTGGACGTGGTGCTGGGCTACGACACCCTGGCGGAATATGAGCGCAACGGCGGCTACCTGGGGGCCCTGGTGGGCCGGTACGCCAACCGCATCGCCAAGGCCCGGTGCCTCATCGACGGGGCGGTGGTCCCCCTGGAGGCCAGCGAGGGGGAAAACCAGCTCCACGGCGGCGTCCGGGGCTTCAGCTACCGGGTCTTTCAGGCGGAGGCCGCCGGGGACAGCGCCCTGCGCCTGACCTACACCGCCGCCGACGGCGAGGGCGGCTTTCCCGGCGCCCTGACCCTCACCGCCACCTACACCCTGACGGACCGGGGGCTGCGGCTCCGCTACGAGGCCGTCAGCGACAAGGCCACCTACTGCAACATCACCAACCACAGCTACTTCAACCTCAACGGCGGCGGGGACGCCATGGGCCACCGGCTCTGGCTGGCCTCCCACCAGTTCACCCCCGTGGGCGGCGGGAGCATCCCCACCGCCATGTCCGCCCCGGTCTCCGGCACCCCCCTGGACTTCACCGGGGAAAAGGCCCTGGCCCGGGACATCGGCGCGGACTGCGAGCAGCTCCGCCTGGTGGGCGGCTACGACCACAACTTCGTTCTGGACCCCGCCCAGGGCCTGCGCCTGGCCGCCCGGCTCACCGGGGACCGGACCGGCGTCTCCATGGAGGTCTGGACCACCAAGCCCGGGATCCAGCTCTACACCGCCAACTTCCTGGACCCCGGCACCCCCGGCAAGGGCGGCGTTCCCTTCGGCCCCCGGCAGGGCGTGTGCCTGGAGACCCAGTTCTTCCCCGACAGCCCCAACCACCCGGAGTGGGGCGACGTCCTCCTCCGCCCCGGCGGACGGTACGACCACACCACCGAATACCGGTTCCGGGCGGATTGACAAAAATTCGCCGGGGTGGAAACATTTTCCCGCCCGGCTGCGTCTATAAAAGAAGAGGGAGCCGTCCGGGCCGGAAAGCTTAAAGAAACCTTAAGGAAATGATACAAGTCGGATACAAGTCTGACACGTTCCTTTCACAATGGTTCGATATGGTAAGCTTGCAAGTTATCCCCAGCGGGTTGACTGGCCGGCGGGGACGGCAAATGGTTCGAGGAACCA
>DVGP01000202.1 GCA_018712665.1 Candidatus Pelethomonas intestinigallinarum
ATGAAAAAGCAAAATGTATCCGACGCCGTGATCCGGCGTCTTCCACGCTACTACCGGTACTTAGATGATCTCCACACCAAGGGCGTGGTTCGTATTTCCTCCAGCTCCCTGGGGGAGAAGATGGGCATCACCGCCTCCCAGATCCGGCAGGATCTGAGCTGCTTCGGCGAGTTCGGACAGCAGGGCTACGGCTACAACGTCGGCGAGCTGCGCAGTGAGATCGGTCATATCCTGGGTGTGGACTGCCGCCATAGCATCATTGTGGTGGGCGCCGGCAATCTGGGACACGCCCTGATCCGCAACTTCCATTTCGGTGACATCGGCTTTACCCTGGAGGCCGCTTTTGACGTGGACCCCGCCCTGGTGGGCACCAACATTTCCGGGGTGCCTGTACTGGACCTGGGGGAGCTGGAGACCTTCGTGGCGGAGCGGCGCCCCGACGTGGCGGTGCTCACCGTTCCCCAGTCCGTGGCTCAGAGCACTACGGACCGCCTGATCGGCTTGGGCATCCGGGGATTCTGGAACTTTACCAACGTGGAGCTGAGCAGCTCTGAGGAGGGAGTCCGCTTTGAGGACGTCCACTTCGCCGACAGTCTGCTGACCCTCAGCTACCGTATCACCCAGCGGTGAGACGCTGACGAGGAGGCGCGATGAAGAAAGCGTATACCGCCGCCGCGGGACTGCTGGCGCTGGTTTTGTGCCTGACGGCGGCTCTGGCCTCCGGTGGATCGGACCAGGACCCCCTGATCTCCCTCAGCTACTTGGAGGGGGCCTTTTCCCAGTCGGTGGACGCCGCCGTGGACAGCCGTCTGGACGAGTGGGACCGGCAGGTGGCCGCCAGCATGGAGCGGCAGCTGGACGCCATGGGTTCCGGGCAGGTGGATGGAACGGCCAGCGAGGCCGACCTGAAGGAGGGCGATGTCCTCGCCGGTTCCACCGGACTGGCGGTGACGCCTCTGGCCGGGGAGGTGCGCCTGGAGATTGCTTCCGGCGTGGTGGTGGACGCCACCGAGGGCATGGAGGTCCCCGGCGGCACGGTCCTTGACGCCAACCATCTGTACATCGTGGCGGAGGGCTCCTCCGCCAGCTTCGTGGTGGACTCGCCCACCGCCGTGCTCTCCTACCAGGGCGGCGGAGTCCTCTCCCTGTCGTACGGCGCGCCGGACTACTACGCCATCGCCCGGGCCCTGCGGCAGCTGGGTCTCTTCCGGGGCACCGGCTCCGGCATCGGGGAGGGCTTTGACCTCCACCTAGCCCCCACCCGGGGGGAGGGCCTGGTCATGTTCATCCGTATTTTGGGGGAGGAGGACCAGGCCATGGCCTGGACGGGGGAACACCCCTTCACCGATGTGCCCGCCTGGCTGGACCCCTATGTGGCGTGGGCCTGGGAGCGGGGATACACCAACGGCGTCAGCGAGACGATCTTCGGCGGCGGTGAGGCCCTCACGCCCCAGGCGTACATGGAGTTTCTCCTGCGGGCCCTGGGCTATAGCGTAGCTGGGATACACGACTACACCACCAGCCTGGACCGGGCCCTGGACTGCGGCGCCCTGACGGCGGGGGAGGCGAGAATGCTCGCCGCGGAGCCCTTCCTGCGCTGCCATGTGGCCTATGTCTCCTGGTACAGCCTGGACACTCTGGTCAGCGGCAGCGGGCAGACCCTGGCCCAGCGGCTGGAGGACGCCGGGCTGTTCACCGCCGACGAGCTCGCCGCCGCCCGCTCCGGCGTCACTTCCCTTCGCCTGAGCTGACACCCCCAACAGCCTCCCGCATATGATGAACTGAGGCGCATCCCGTCTCGCATCTCACAGGAGGTAATTATCTATGTGTAACTCTAACGGCTTCGGCGGCGGCAGCTGCTGCTGGATCATCATTCTGATCATCATCCTGTTCTGCTGCTGCGGCGGCGGCTGGGGCGGTAACAGCTGCGGCTGTGGCTGCGGCAACAACTGCGGCGGCTGCGGCTGCAACGACGGCTGCGGCTGCTGAACCCCCGCGACATAAGTCCCCCGCGCCGAGAAGGCGCGGGGGCTTTTCCCGTCCGATTGGGATATGTTTTCGGGGCAGAGCGGCCAGCCGGCCGTTTCGCGGCAAAGGATCAGGAACAATGAGATCACATTTATATGGAAGCTGATAGAAGTGTCTCC
This sequence comes from Candidatus Pelethomonas intestinigallinarum, assembly GCA_018712665.1. Taxonomy (GTDB): domain Bacteria; phylum Bacillota; class Clostridia; order Oscillospirales; family Oscillospiraceae; genus Pelethomonas; species Pelethomonas intestinigallinarum. The sequence goes on from DVGP01000202.1 coordinate 2,148, forward strand.
AGAGAGAACTCCTCCCACAGCCCGCCCTGGGGCAGGGAGGAGAAGGCCAGAGGGCGGCCGGTTTCCGGGTGAGGGAACGCCAGACGGTAGCTCCACAGAGCGATCTCCCCGGGACCGCCGCCGTACTTCCCGTCCCCGGCCAGGGGCGTGCCCCGGCTGGCGAACTGGACCCGGATCTGGTGGGTACGGCCGGTGCGGAGGCGGACATGCACCAGAGACAGCCCACCGGAGGAGGCCAGACAGCGGTAGTCCAGCTCCGCCTCCTTCACCCCGCCCCGTATCCGGTCCACCACGAAGGACTTGTTCCGCTGGCGGTCGTGGAGGAGCAGGTCCCGGTAGGTGCCCGCCTCCTCCCCGGGCCGCCCCCGGACCAGACAGAGGTACTCCTTTTCAAATTTTCGCTGGGCCACGGCGGCGGAGAGGGCCGCGGCGGCGCTTTTGGACCGGGCCACGGTCATCACGCCGCCCACGCCCCGGTCCAGCCGGTGGACAGGGAGGAAGCTGCCGCCCGCCTGGCGGCTCAGGGCCTGGAGGAGATCGTCTCCGGGACCGGATTGGGACAGCAGGCCCGGAGGCTTCAGGCACACCAGGAAGCCCCGCTCCTCGTATAAAATGGGTATCATAAGGGAACACCACCTGTATCAAACAGCTTTTCTCGACATACCGGGAACAATTTACCACAAAATACTTGCAATATCAACGGGGATAGGATAAAATGACCTGTGGATGACTTATTTCCAATTCTAGGAGGATACAAAATATGGCAACGATTACCGCCGGTGATTTCCGCAACGGCAAGACATTCGAGATGGACGGCAAGGTGATGCAGGTCATCGAGTTCCAGCACGTCAAGCCCGGCAAGGGCGCCGCCTTCGTCCGCACCAAGATGAAGAATGTGGTGACCGGCGCGGTGACCGAGACTTCCTTCAACCCCACCGCCAAGTTTGAGGAGGCCTTCATCGAGCGCAAGGATATGGAGTACAGCTACAACGACGGCGACCTGTACTACTTCATGGACCAGGAGACCTACGACATGATCCCCCTGAGCCGTGATCTGCTGGGCGACGCCTTCCGCTTCGTCAAGGAGAACATGGTGTGCAAGGTCCTCAGCTACAAGGGCAACGTCTTCGGCGTGGAGTGCCCCAACTTCGTGGACCTGGTGGTCACCGAGACCGAACCCGGCTTCGCCGGCAACACCGCCACCAACGTGACCAAGCCCGCCGTGCTGGAGACCGGCGCGGAGATCAAGGTGCCCCTGTTCATCGACATCGGCGACAAGATCACCATCGACACCCGGACGGGCGAGTACCTGTCCCGCTGCAAGGCGTAAGCTCTGCGATTTACGGACCCGCCCGCGGCGGCGCGGGGGCAGGGGATTCCGCCGTGCCGTGTTCTTCTGCCGGTGTGCTGTGTGCGTGA
>DVGP01000203.1 GCA_018712665.1 Candidatus Pelethomonas intestinigallinarum
CCGTCAGGAAGAGGATGGGGCAGTCCGCCAGCCCCCGGACGCGGCGGCAGGTGGCGAAGCCGTCCTCCCCGGGCATCATCACATCCAGCAGGATGCAGTCCGCCCACCGGCAGGCCGCCTCGTCCACCTGATCGCCGCTCAGGCGGGTGGAGACCTGGTGCCCATCCCGCTCCAGAGCGGTCCTCAGCAGGGCGCACAGGTCCCTGTCGTCGTCCACCACCAGGATATGGGCCATATAAGCGTCACCTCAGTTCAGCAGAAGGTAGAGCCCCCAGGAGAGGGCGTAGAGCAGGTAGATGTGGGCGGGGTAGAAGGCGTAGAACAGCGCCTTGTGCCCCCGGCCCCGCTGGCCATTATACCACAACATCAGGGGCGCCGCCAGTATGCCGTAGATCTCGTAGTAGCGGGTGAACAACTGCCACCAGGCGAAGTCCGGCATCACGGAGGAGACTATGAGGCCCATGTAGACCACCCCGTAGAGCACATAGTAGACGGAGAAGGCCGCCACCTGGACCTTCCGGCGCCTCCGGAACAGGTAGAGGACCAGGCCCATCACCAGCACGGGCCAGCTGCTGTCCCCGGTGGTGCCCCATGTGGGCAGGACCGAGTAGGCGGCAAAGCCCAGCGGCGTGGCCAGAGCGGGGAAGGCCACAGACAACAGGTTTGCCAGGATGGGCCAGGCCAGGGGGATCAGAACTGCCGCCAGCCCACGGCCGAACCGCCGCTGCTCCAGCCAGTCGATGCCCTGCCAGATCACCATGAGCACCGCGAAGGTGGTCATCATGCCGTTCCCCGGGTAGAACCCGTCGGGCCGCACCAGGATGCCGCCGAAGGCCATAAAGAACAGCAGGGCGGACATGGCGGCGGAGAGGACATAGACCTTGGCGAAGTACTTCTTCCGGCTGCGGGTGTGGGTGAAGCCCTCCACCAGACAGAAGAGGAACAGGGGGGCGCTCACCCGCCCCGCCATGCTGAACCACTCCGGGACGGCCCCGGTGAAGCCAAAGAAGTAGTGGATGTGGTCCAGCACCATGGTGACCAGGGCGATCCATTTCAGGCCGGTCTCGGTCAGCCCCGCGGAGGGTTTCAGTGTGTGTGTCGTTTCCATAGCGAAGTATCTCCTTTTTCGTTGCTGCCGCTATGGTAACAAGCAATTATCAGGAAAGTATCAGGAGGGGCAAAAATTTCCCGGCAGCCGGACCGGCCGCGGAATTCCCCCTGAAGCAGCGCGCCCCAAATGAAGCGCGCGCGTTCCGATCCTCTTGATCAATGGGCCGCGCCTTGGACCGCAAAAGCGGCCGCTGGCGGCCTGATGATTCCAATCAGCGCCGCCAGCGGCCATGTGCAAGCGGCGCGGAAAAGCGAAACGGCCTGGATTTGACCGCGCTGCCTGCTCAAAAATTTACCAATTTTTTCAACTTTTCTCTGCTCCCTGTACGCCCGCCTGCATCCCGGCAGCCGCCTGGGGTCCGTGGGGCGAGCCTCCGCAGGCGTCCGGAGCAGAGGGAGCCGACCCATTCGGGCGGGGGCCGAAGCCCCCGCCCGATCATTACTTGATCACCTTGGTCTCCACTTCTTCCTTCAGCAGAGCGGCGAAGTTGTCAAAGCTCATGGCCCCCAGGTCCTCGCCGGTGCGGTGGCGGGGCGAAACCGTGCCGTTCTCCATATCCCGGTCGCCCACCACCAGCATATAGGGCACCTTCTCCAGAGTGGCCTCCCGGATCTTCTTGCCGATCTTCTCGCTGCGGTGATCCACCTCCGCCCGGAAGCCCAGAGCATCCAGCTTCTGCTGAACCTCGTCGGCATACCCGGAGGCCCGGTCGGTGACGGGCAGGATCTTCACCTGCACGGGGCTCAGCCAGGCGGGGAAGGCGCCGGCGAAGTGCTCGGTGATGACGCCGATGAACCGCTCGATGGAGCCCAGGAGGGCCCGGTGGATCATAACGGGGCGGTGCTTCTCCCCGTCCTCCCCCACGTACTCCAGCTCGAACCGCTCGGGCATCTGGAAGTCCAGCTGGATGGTGCCGCACTGCCAGGTCCGGCCCAGGGAGTCCGCCAGATGGAAGTCCAGCTTCGGACCGTAGAAGGCGCCGTCCCCGGCGTTGATGACGAAGTCCTTGCCCATCTCCTCAATGGCCGCCTGGAGGGTGGCCTCGGCGAACTGCCAGTCCTTCTCGTCGCCCATGTGGTCCTCGGGCATGGTGGACAACTCGATCTGGTAGGTCAGGCCGAAGGTGGAGTACATCTCGTCGAAGAGCTTCACCACGTTCTTGATCTCGTCCTTCATCTGGGCGGGGGTCATGAAGATGTGGGCGTCGTCCTGGGTGAAGCAGCGGACCCGAAACAGGCCGTGGAGGGCGCCGCTCATCTCGTGGCGGTGGACCAGGCCCAGCTCCGCCATCCGCAGGGGCAGGTCACGGTAGGAGTGGGGCTCGTTCTTGTACACCAGCATGCCGCCGGGGCAGTTCATGGGCTTGACGGCGTAGTCCTCCCCGTCGATGACGGTGGTGTACATGTTGTCCTTGTAGTGGTCCCAGTGGCCGGAGCGGTGCCACAGCTGCTGGTTGAGGATGATGGGGGTGGCAATCTCCACATAGCCGTACCGCTTGTGGCACTGCCGCCAGTAGTCCAGCAGGGTGTTTTTCAGCACCATGCCCTTGGGCAGGAAGAAGGGGAAGCCCGGACC